>NZ_JBHYWP010000040.1:0-30809 GCF_042751845.1 Streptomyces sp. NPDC059398
TCTCTGTCCTGCTGCTGAGCGGACGACCAGGTTCGAACTGGCGACCTCAACCTTGGCAAGGTTGCGCTCTACCAACTGAGCTACGTCCGCATGCGCCGTAGCGCTGGCACCACTATACCCAACCTCGCTCCCGTGCGAGACGCACCGCGGTATGACGGTTCTCCGCTCCCAGCTTGGACGCCGCCGACGACAGATAGTTGCGCACCGTTCCCTGCGAGAGTGAGGCACGCTCGGCGATCTCTGCGATCGGTGCGCCGTCCGCTGCCAGTTCCAGTACCTCCACCTCGCGGGCCGTGAGGGGTGAGTCTCCCGCGGAGATCGCGTCAGCGGCCAACTCCGGGTCCACATAACGCCCTCCGGCCCGCACCGTCCGGATGATCTCCGCCAGCCGCTGCGCGGAAACGGTCTTCGGAACGAACCCCTTCACCCCGGCGGAGAGCGCCCTCTTGAGATGGCCGGGCCGCCCATGGCTGGTGACGATCATGCAGCGGCACTCGGGGAGTGCCCTCCGCAGGGATGTGGCCACGCTCACACCATCGGTGCCGGGCATCTGCAGGTCGAGCACCGCCACATCCGGCCGGTGCGCCCGTGCCATGGCGAGCGCTTCGGGGCCGGAAGCGGCTTCGGCCACGACCACAAGATCGTCCTCCAGCCCGAGCAACGCCGCGAGCGCTCCCCGGATGAGGTGCTCGTCGTCCGCGAGAAGCACCCGTATGGGCACGGAGGCCGGCGCTACGGGCGGCGATGTCGGGCTGTGCGCCGGTACGGATGGCGGCGGCGGGCTGTGCGTCGGTACGGGTGGCGACGTCGGGTCCTGCGTCGGTACGGGTGGGGTCCCTGGTGCGGACGCGGGCGGCGGGGCCGGTGTCGGTAGGGGTGTGGGTCCCGGCCCCGTTGCGTGCGGAGGGCCGACTGCCAGTACGGGTGCGGGTGTGGCTTGGGGCACGGGGGCCGATGAGGGGTGCGTCATGCGGTTGCCTCCCCGGTTGTCTCTCCGGCGGAGGCCGAGGCGGAGATGGGACCCGGATCGGTGGCGCGCGTGGTGGAGGTGGCCATGTGGGTGGGCATCTGCACGGGGGTGGCCGTGGGCGCGGGTAGGGAAGCGGTGGACATCGGGGTGGCGGCGGCCGTGGTGGCGGGGAGGGGAGTGGTGGTGGGCATTGGCGTGGTGGCGGGCAGGTCGGCGGTGGTTGGTGGGGTGGCGGACGAGCGGCGGGTGGCGGGCGTCTGTGGGGTGGCGGACGAGCGGTGCGTAGCGGGCGTCTGTGGAGTGGCGGGCGCCGGTGGGGTGGCAGACGGGTGGCCTGTCGTGGGCGTCGGAACGGGGGCGGTGGGGGGCGCCGCGGTTGCCGTCGTGGCCGCGGGCGCGGCCGCAGCAGTGGGCAGGGGCGTGGGGCTCGGCATGGTGGAGCTGGGCACGGGTGGGCTGGTGTCGGTCGGCTGTGGATTCGGCTCAGGGCGGTCCGGGCCGCCGGCCAGTGGGACCTCCGCGGCGAGCCGGAATCGGCCGCCGGGGGCCGGGCCGGCCGCCAGCGTCCCGTCCACAGCGGTCAGCCTCTCGCGCAGCCCGGCGAGCCCGGTGCCCGGCGTGGAACCGCTGCCGCTGCCTCCCGCCGCCGCTCCGTCGTTCTCGACCGTCAGGGTCGCTGCCGACGCCGACCTAGACACCGTGATGTCGCACCGCCGTGCATCTCCGTGGCGCAGCACATTGGTGGCAGCCTCCCGGACGACCCAGCCGAGTGCCGACTGCACATCCACGGGGAGTCCGCCCGGCGGCCCGGTGACGGTGCACTCGATGCCGGCCGCCTGCAACACGCCCTGGGCCCCGACCAGTTCCGTGGCGAGGTCCGCTCCGCGGTACCCCCGGACCACCTGGCGTACCTCCCGTTGCGCTTCGTGGGCCATGCGCTGGACCTCGGACATCTGGTCCACCGCCTCCGGCCGCCCCCGCCGGGCCAGTTGCACCGCCAGCTCGCTCTTGAGCGCCATCACGGCGAGATTGCGACCCATCACATCGTGCAGGTCCCGGCCGAACCGCAGGCGCTCCTCCGCGACCGCGAGCCGTGCCTCCACATCCTTGGTCTCGTGCAATTTCCACATCACGCCCAGATGCCAGGCCGAGCAACGGATGGCGGCGGCGACCCAGAAGGGGCCGCCCACCATGCAGGCCAGACAGGCAGCGAAGAGCGGCCGGTCGCCGCCGAGCAGGAGGACCGGTCCGCACACCATGGCCGCGGCGCCCAACTGCACCAGGACCGAAATCCGCTTCCGGACGATCAGACAGTGCGCCATCGTGAACGGAACCACGGTGGTACACAACTGCATCGGCAACCCGGGGACATTCCGTAGCCCCGCTTCCGAGGCGAGGGCCAGAACGGCTGTCAGGTCCGTCACCATCAGAGCCGCGCCCCAGGCCACCAGCCGCCGGGAGAGCCTGGACCAGCCCAGGTATTCGGCCAGGCCTCCGGAGACCAGCGAGGTGCAGAACACCCCCTGGGCGACCGCGAGAAGGCAGGACGCGGCGATCAGCGCGGCGGGCGCATCGGAGTGCCGGACCGGGCGCGTCACGCTGTACATCACCTGGAGAGTGGCGGCCAGCCACAGCAGCGCGTATATCGTCGCGCGCGAGTAGAGGTCGGCCTGCGCGAACGCGCCCCGCTTCCGCAACCCCCGTAGCCACTGCCTCACGTACCGCCTCTTCCCTCCGGCTCTCCGGCCGCACCCTGCACACCCCCTGCTGGGGTCTACCCGTCTTGGACTGCGCCGCCCGGTCTCCTCTCAGGCGCCGTCATCTCAGGCATCGTCCACCTCGGCGATCCCCGGACCACGCCACCTTGTCCCCGGATCCGCTGAGCCCCCGGATCCGCTGGTCCCCCGGCTCCCTTTCCCCGACACCCCCCCCGCCGGTCCGGGTCAGCGCCGGGGCTCCCAGCGGAACCACCGGCGTACAGCAAACACCGAGAGGACCGTCCAGGCCACCGCCGTCAGTACATGCCCCAGTGCTTCGTACGCGGACATCGATCCGGTCCAGGCGCCACGGACCAGCTCCACCACCGGGGTCAGCGGCAGCAGTTCGCACACCGATGCCAACCGGTCGGGGAATATCTCCAGCGGGACGAATACGCCCGACCCCTCCATCGACACCAGCATCAACGGGATGACCGTCAGCTGGGCGGCCTCGGCGGACTTGGTGACCCCCGCCGTCGCCGCGCCCAACGCGGTGAGCATCACGACGCCCAGGGCGACGCCCACGAGGAGCAGTTGGGGTGCGGGCGGCAGGCCCATGTCGAAGACCACTCCACAGCCCGCCGACAGGACCGCGCACTGCACCAGCGCGATGACTGCGGAGGGCAGGGACGCCCCGGCGAGTATCTCCGTGTCCCGCGCTTCTCCCGTGCGCAGCCGCTTGAGCACCAGCTGCTCACGGCGGACCACCAGCACCCCCACCACACCGTTGTACAGAGCGAAGAGCAGACCGAACCCGATGCCTCCGGGCAGCAGCACGGCCCCCGCCGTCAGCCCGGCCCTGTCCAGGGTCTTCTGGTCGATCGTCGACGAGATCACGAAAGTCATCGAGATGGGCAGCACCAGCATGGTGAAGAGCGACGCCTTGCTACGTCCCAGCAGGGTCAGTTCGGCACGGGCGAGCGCGAGCATCCGCCCCGTGCCGAGCGTCCCTACCCGCTCGCAGCCCGCCGACCCGGTGCCGGCCCCGGGACCGGCACCGGTCCCGGCCCCTCCCGTACGGGCGTCTGCTGTACGTCCCTCCGCTGCCTGTTCCTCTGCTGTCCGTCCCTCCACTGTCCGTCCCTCCACGCGTGCCCCCGTCGTGCTCACCGGGTGACCTCCTGCTTCTGTGCGATACCGAGAAACGCCTCTTCCAGCGAGGCCGACCGGACATCGAGCCCCCGCAGCTCGATCTCCTTGTCCCTGGCCCACAGGAGGAGTTCGGTCGCGGATCGCTGCAGTTCGTCGGTCCGCAGCTGTATGTTCCCGCCCGTGCGGACATACGTCCCCAGCGCCGGCAGGTCGCCGATCGCGACCCCTTCGGGCAGCGAGAAGGAGATGTGTGAGGGCTGGGCGGCCACCACCTCGTCCACCCGGCCCTCGGCCGCTATCCGCCCCTCGTGCAGGATCGCCAGCCGGTCGGCCAGCACCTCGGCCTCCTCCAGATAGTGCGTGGTCAGCAGGACCGTCGTACCGCCGTCGCGCAGCTCCCGCACCAACTCCCAGGTCTCTCTGCGCCCTTCGGCGTCCAGACCGGTCGTCGGCTCGTCGAGGAAGAGCACCTCGGGGCGCCCCAGAAGCGCCATCGCCAGGTCCAGCCGCCGCTTCTCGCCGCCGGACAGCTGCTTCACCCGTATGGCGGACCGCCCGCCGAGCCCCACCATCTCTATGGCTTCACCCACCGGCCGCGCCCTGCTGGTGCAGCCGGCCCACATCCGGACCGTCTCGGCCACGGTCAGCTCGGGGGAGAAGCCGCCCTCCTGGAGCATGACGCCGGTCCTCGGCCGGATGGCGGCGCGCTCACGGTACGGATCGTGCCCGAGCACGCGCACGCGGCCTCCGCTCGGTGGCGCCAGCCCCTCCAGGAGCTCCACTGTGGAGGTCTTTCCGGCGCCGTTCGTCCCCAGCAGGGCGAAGAGCTCCCCCGCGGCCACGGAGAAGGAGACACCGGCCACCGCCTCATAGCCGCCGGCATAGCTGCGCCGCAGGTCTGCGACCTCAATCACATCTGTCATGTGTCCAGGCTGCCCCCGGCCCGGCCCCCCGCCCGATGACATATGTCATCAGAACGGAGCGACCCGTCATCGGAGCGGATCGCCGGGAGACTCCCAGCCACGAGCCACGAGCCACGAGCCGTGAGTCGGGAGTCAATGAGCCAAGACGAGCCCGACCTCGTGAGGAGCGTGAGGAGATCGATTCCGCGGGGAAGCCCGGCCACACAGAGGAGACCGAAAACCAAGAAGTCCCCGATCGAATTCCGACCGGGGACTTCTCTTTCCTGCTGCTGAGCGGACGACCAGGTTCGAACTGGCGACCTCAACCTTGGCAAGGTTGCGCTCTACCAACTGAGCTACGTCCGCAGATTGCAGCCGACCGGCTTTTACCGGGCGGTGCGAACACCACTCTACCCGACAGTCCGAGTGGACCGGTCCGGAGAGTGATGCAGAGCGGGTGACAGGAATTGCACACTGCGCCTTCCCCCTGGAAGGGGGATGTTCTACTACTGAACTACACCCGCACGCTGCTTCGAACGGGGCCTTTCGGCCTCGCCCTTCGGCGTGCTCCAGACTCTAGCTGACCAGCAGGGGTGGAATGCAAGTCGGGCGCTCCGAGAGGGAGTCCGAGCACTCCGAGGGGCGGGGCCGGGCACTCCGGCACGGGGGCCGGGCATCCCCGGGAAGGGGGGCGCGAGCACCCGCCGGAAGGGGGCCCGGTCAGCCGAGAGCCGAGCACCCCGAGAAGAGTCCGCGTACTCCGGGAGCCTGAGGGAGCCGGTCACGGCCGCCGGCCGGACCGGGGCCGGTCAGCCGGCCGCGTTGAACGCCTCGTAGACCTTCTTCGGGATGCGCCCCCTGGCCGGTACCTCCATCTTGTTGGACCGGGCCCAGGCGCGTACGGCCGCCGGGTCGGGGGCCACCGAGGTGTGCCGGTAGGTCCTGCCCGACTTCGACTGCTTCCTGGCCACCTCCAGGAACGGGGCCAGTGACTTGCGCAGTTTCTTTGCATTGGCGGTATTGAGGTCGATCTCGTACGACTTCCCGTCGAGACCGAAGGCGACCGTTTCCGCCGCTTCTCCGCCGTCGATGTCGTCGGAGAGCGTGACCACTACTCGCTGAGCCACGGACTTCGGTCCTTTCCTTCGACATCCCCCGCGCCCGCACGTTGTCACGCGGATGCGCCACTGTGCTGACGTGCTGTGATGTCGGCCTTACGGCTGATTTTGAGTTACGCCAATTCCTTTGTACAGCGGAAGGCGTCGCATTGTGAAGCCCACCCAATTACATGCGCGTGTCCGAGTGCAATCCGCGAGGTGGATTTTTTCGAGGATTTTCCCCCGGTGTTGTGCCTGTTGCCGGTGCCGATATCTGAACGTGATCGGGCCGCTACGATATCTACCCGCGTAGATTCTCTGGGCAGGTAGTGTGATGGGACCGCCTTCGCACCACACACCGGGAGTGCCAGTGGCACGCGTCGTAGTCGACGTCATGCTCAAGCCGGAGATCCTCGACCCGCAGGGACAGGCGGTGCAGCGTGCACTGCCCCGTCTCGGCTTCGATGGAATCGCCGACGTCCGTCAGGGAAAGCGTTTCGAGCTGGAGGTCGATGGGCCGGTTGATGACGCCGCCCTCGCCCGTATCAACGAGCTCGCCGAAACGTTCCTCGCCAACACCGTCATCGAGGACTTCACCGTGAAGGTGGAGGCAGAGAAGTGACAGCTCGTATCGGAGTCGTCACTTTTCCGGGCACGCTCGACGACCGGGACGCGCTCCGCGCCGTACGGCTCGCAGGCGCCGAGCCCGTTTCGCTCTGGCACCGTGACAAGGGCATCCAGCAGGTCGACGCGGTCGTCCTCGCGGGTGGATTCTCGTACGGCGACTATTTGCGGGCCGGTGCCATCTCCCGCTTCTCGCCGGTGATGGGGACGATCATCGAGCAGGCGAAGGCCGGTCTTCCGGTCCTGGGTATCTGCAACGGTTTCCAGATCCTGACCGAGTCGCATTTGCTGCCGGGCGCGATGCTCCGGAACAACCATCTCCACTTCATCTGCCGCGACCAGAAGCTGCGCGTCGAGAACGCGGAGACCGCCTGGACCGCCGACTACACCGCAGGCCAGGAGATCTCCGTACCGCTCAAGAACATCGACGGCCGTTACGTGGCCGACGAGCGGGTGCTCGACGAGCTGGAGGCCGAGGGGCGGGTCGCTTTCCGCTATCTCGACGGCAACCCGAACGGTTCGCTCCGTGACATCGCGGGCGTCACCAACGCCGCGGGCAATGTGGTCGGTCTGATGCCGCACCCCGAGCACGCCGTGGAACCGCTGATCGGTACCGGGCGCACCGACGGCATCGGATTCTTCTCCTCGATTCTGAAGAAGCTGGTCAACGCATGACGACTGAACGAAACGAGAGCGCCGCCAAGGGCCGACTCGACACCGTCAAGCAGGCCGCCGCGACCCCCGAGGCCGACCAGCCCTGGAAGGAACTCGGCCTCAAGGAGGACGAGTACGCGCGGATCCGCGAGATCCTCGGCCGCCGTCCCACCGGCGCCGAGCTGGCCATGTACTCCGTGATGTGGTCCGAGCACTGCTCGTACAAGAGCAGCAAGGTGCACCTCAAACAGTTCGGCGAGAAGGTCCCGGTCAACGACGCGATGCTCGTCGGCATCGGGGAGAACGCCGGTGTCGTGGACGTCGGACAGGGCTACGCGGTCACCTTCAAGGTCGAGTCGCACAACCACCCCTCGTACATCGAGCCCTACCAGGGCGCGGCGACCGGCGTCGGCGGCATCGTCCGCGACATCCTCGCCATGGGGGCCCGTCCGGTCGCCGTGGTCGACCCGCTGCGGTTCGGCGCGGCCGACCACCCCGACACTCGGCGGGTACTGCCGGGCGTGGTGGCCGGGATCGGCGGTTACGGCAACTGCCTCGGCCTGCCGAACATCGGCGGCGAGGTCGTCTTCGACCCCTGCTACCAGGGGAACCCGCTGGTCAACGCCGGCTGTATCGGTGTGATGAAGCACGAGGACATCCACCTCGCGAAGGCTTCGGGCACCGGCAACAAGGTCATCCTGTACGGCGCCCGCACCGGCGGCGACGGTATCGGCGGCGTCTCGGTCCTGGCGTCCGAGACGTTCGAGTCGACCGGTCCCGCGAAGCGTCCGGCCGTCCAGGTCGGTGACCCGTTCCAGGAGAAACTCCTCATCGAGTGCACCCTGGAGATCTTCAAGGAGAAGCTGGTCGCGGGCATCCAGGACCTCGGCGGCGCCGGGCTCTCCTGCGCCACGTCCGAGCTGGCGAGCGCCGGTTCCGGCGGGATGCGCGTCGAGCTGGACAGCGTCCCGCTGCGCGACTCCTCGCTCTCGCCCGAGGAGATCCTCATGAGCGAGTCGCAGGAGCGCATGTGCGCGATCGTCGAGCCGCAGCACGTCGAGCGGTTCATGGAGATCTGCGAGAAGTGGGATGTCATCGCCACCGACATCGGTGAGGTGACCGAGGGCTCGCAGCTGGAGATCTTCTGGCACGGCGAGCAGATCGTGGATGTGCCGCCGCGTTCGGTCGCCCATGAGGGACCCACGTACCACCGGCCCTTCGCCCGGCCGGACTGGCAGGACGCCCTCCAGGCGGACGACGCCAACAAGCTTCCCCGGCCCGGCACTCCGGCCGAGCTGCGGGAGCAGGTCCTGAAGCTCGTCGGGTCGCCGAACCAGGCGTCGAAGGCGTGGATCACCGACCAGTACGACCGTTTCGTGCAGGGCAACACGGTGCTCGCGATGCCCGAGGACGCGGGTGTGGTCCGGATCGACGAGGAGTCGAATCTGGGCGTGACGATGGCGACCGACGGAAACGGCCGGTTCGCGAAGCTGAACCCGTACGCGGGTGCGCAGCTGGCGCTGGCCGAGGCGTACCGCAACGTCGCGGCCACGGGCGCGAAGCCGCTCGCCATCTCGGACTGCCTGAACTTCGGCTCGCCCGAGGACCCGGCCGTCATGTGGCAGTTCGCGGAGGCCACCCGCGGGCTCGCGGACGGCTGTCTGGAGCTGGGGACCCCGGTCACCGGCGGCAATGTGTCGCTCTACAACCAGACGGGCGATGCGGCGATCCATCCGACGCCGGTCGTCGCGGTGCTCGGTGTGATCGACGACGTCAACCGGCGTACGCCGATGGCGTTCGCAGAGGAGGGCCAGCTGCTCTACCTCCTCGGCGACACCCGTGAGGAACTGGGCGGTTCGGCCTGGTCCCAGGTGGTCCACGACCATCTCGGCGGGGTGCCGCCCCGGGTGGACCTGGGGCGCGAGAAGCTGCTCGCTGAGATCCTGATCTCGGCGTCGCGCGACGGCATGATCGACGCCGCGCACGACCTGTCCGACGGCGGTCTGGTCCAGGCGGTCACCGAGTCCTGCCTGCGCGGCGGGAAGGGCGCGCGGCTGATCGTCCCCGACGGTCTCTCCGCCTTCACCTTCCTGTTCTCGGAGTCGGCGGGCCGCGCGGTCGTCTCGATCCCGCGCAGCGAGGAGCTCCGCTTCAACGACATGTGCGGGGCGCGGGGGCTGCCCGTCACCCGTATCGGTGTGGTGGACGGTGAGGAGATCGAGGTGCAGGGCGAGTTCAGCATCGCCCTGAGCGAGCTGAGGAGCGCTCACGAGGCCACGCTGCCGGCGCTGTTCGCCTGATCCCTTGCGGCGCAGAGTGACTGAGGCTCGCGGCGTCGCTCGCCCGAGCCGGGTGGTGTGACTGCGCGCTCGCGCAACAGGTCGGCCCCCAGGACCCGTTGTGGTCCTGGGGGCCGGTGCCGTCTGCGTCTCCGCCCCTCTGCCTCCACCCTTGCACCGGATTACGTACTTACGTAATTTTGACGTATGGAGCTTGGGGAACGGGTCGACGCGCTCGAACGGCGCCTCGACGCAATCGAGTCGGCGGGCGATGACGCCAACTCGCCACTGGACGGGGACTTCTGGGCCCTCGACGGACTGAAGCAACTGCTCGCCGGTGCCGGGGCCGCCGATGAGGGAGCAGGGGCGCCCGGAGGGGCCGTGCTCTTCACCGGTGCGGTCCAGCTGCCCACGGGCGAGCAGTACGAATGGCAGTACGGGGAGCCCACGGCGGACGTCCTGGAGGGCGACTGGCCCGCGGCGGCGGATTCGTTCGCCGCGCTCGGCCATACCGTTCGGCTCCGGCTGCTCCGCGAAATCCTGGACGGCCGACGGACTGCCTTGGCGCTGGCGGAGCTCGACGGGCTCGGCACCACGGGGCAGATCTACCACCACCTGCGTCAACTGAGCACCGCCGGCTGGCTGAGGACGTCCGGACGTGGCCGGTACGAGGTGCCCCCCGAGCGAATTGTTCCGTTGCTGGTGATGATGTCGGCCGCCCGGCCGTGAGGGCGCGGGCGGCCGTGCCGGATTCCGTCCGGCCTGATCAGTAGCCCGCGACGGCCTTCGGGTCGGCTCCGTGCGAGTTGCTCTGCCGCTGGCCCTCGATGACGAGGAAGATGAGCAGCACGATCCAGCCCACGAACGGGACGAGCAGGATGAAGATCCAGCCGCCCGACCTGCCGGTGTCGTGGAGGCGGCGTACGGTCACGGCGAGTGTCGGCAGCAGGACGGCGAGGCTGTAGATGCCGCTGAGCCAGGTGTTGTGCAGCAGAACCTCGGAGATGATCGCCAGCACGACGCTGATGATGATGCTGAACAGCGAGAACATCCAGTACTCCTTGCGGCGCGCGCGCCCGCTGAAGCCCACGTAGTTCTTGATCACATCGAGATACCAGTTCACTTCGGTCCCCCCAAAGTCGTACGGCGCGGCCCCCCGCGGTCGGGGGGCCGGACGGCAGAACTTATGTGGCTTGAAGTGGACGGGTCAAGGTATATCCGGCCCGAACTCCCTTACCGGCCACGCCGGTTCTGTACGTCCCGCGCCTGCGCGTACCCCGTTCCGGAACCTTCAGCCCCGCGTTGTCGGACCCGCCCTCTAGGCTCACTGTCATGCCGCCGTCCCAGAAGCGCGCCCGCCGCTACGACTTCGTCACCACCCGCACCGCCGTGCTGGCCCAGTTCGAGCAGGTGAGGAGCGCCGTGGGCGCGCTCACACCTGCCCAGCTCGCCCTGCCCACCCGGCTCGGCGACTGGACGGTGCGCGAGCTCGCCGCGCATCTCTCCATGGCTGTCGAGAGTGTCAGCCGCACGCTCGACGAGGAGGCGCCTGCCGCGCAGGAACTGACCCTGCTGGAGTGGCCGTTCGCGACAGCCCCCGTCGCGGACCGGATCTCCGAAGACGTCAGGGCCATCGCTGCCGCCTCGGCCCCGGCGGAGCTGCTCGACCGTACGGCGGCCCGGATCGCCGAGCGGCTGCCCGGAGCGGACGGTGAGCGGCTGCTCGCCACCCGGGTCGGTGCCATGCGGCTCTGCGACTATCTGGTCTCGCGCTGTGTGGAACTGGTCGTCCACACCGACGATCTGAACGAGGCCGCCGGGCTGGAGATCCCGTACGACCGTCAGGCCCTGGCCGCCTGCACCCGGCTCCTCGCGGACGCCCTCGCCGTCAAGGCCCCCGGCGCGTCGACGGAGGTGCGGATCCCGCCGTACGCCGTCGTGCAGTGCGTCGAGGGCCCCCGGCACACCCGCGGCACCCCGCCCAACGTGGTGGAGACCGACCCGCTCAGCTGGATCCGTCTGGCCACCGGGCGTACGGAGTGGGGGACGGCGGTCGACAGCGCGAAGGTCGCGGCGAGCGGCGAGCGTGCCGATCTCTCGGCGCTGCTTCCGGTCATGAGCTGAGCGGGCGGGCGGAGACGTCAGGCCCGGCCGGTCCTGTCGGTCCGGTCGGACGAGCAGCGGGGGAGGGGAACCGGACACCCCACCCGTCCCGTCCAACCGCCATGCACACGCAACGTACCGCCGTCGCCGCCCTGGCCCTCTTCGCGCTGGCCGCCTGCGGCACGGAAAAAGGATCAGCGGGTTCGAGCAGTCCGGCCGAGCCGGACGTCCCTCTCGCCGGGACCGGGTGGACCGTCGACAGTGTCTCGTCGGGCGGCACCCTCCGGAAGGCTCCGGCCGGTGCCGGCATCACATTCGAGAAGGGCCGGGTGAACGCCTCGTCCGGCTGCAACCACTTCAGCGCGCCCGTCACCGTCAAGGACGACACCGTCACCGTCGGGGCCGCCACCAGCACACTGATCGGCTGCCCGAAGAACCTGCGGAGCTACGAGACCGCTCTCCGTAAAACCCTCACCGGCAAGCTCGCCGTCCACATCGGCGGCGGGAAGCTCACTCTGCGTACAGAGAAGGGCGACTCCATGACCCTCTCCCGGAAGCCCGCGGAGCGGAACGCTCCGCTCGTCGGTACCGAGTGGAAGGTGGACGCGCTGACCGAGGGCGCGAGCGTTTCCACGCTTCCCCGGAGCACGTCGGGCACGGCGCGGCTGACGTTCGCCAAGGACGGATCCGTCCACGGAAAGCTGGGCTGCAACAGGGTCAGCGGTATGGCGAAGGTCACGGGGAGCACCGTCACCTTCGGGCGCCTCACCACCACCCGCATGATGTGCAAGGAGCCCGCCATGGCCCTGGAGAGGCACCTGCTCAAGGTGGTGCACGGGCCTGTTCACTACACGGTCAAGGGCCGCACCCTGACGCTCACGGCCCACGACGGAACCGGAATCCGCGCCACCGCATAACACCGCGTACCGGTCGGAAAGGACACCGGAAGGGGTGCCGGGAAGGATCCCCAATTCGGACCAGTGGTCGATCTCGCCTACACTCGGTGGCGTGCCTCGTGGTGATGGACGACTCAACCACGACCTGCTCCCCGGCGAGAAGGGCCCCCAGGACGCTTGTGGCGTCTTCGGTGTCTGGGCTCCGGGCGAAGAGGTCGCCAAGCTCACCTATTTCGGACTGTATGCCCTGCAGCACCGTGGACAGGAGTCCGCGGGCATCGCAGTGAGCAATGGGTCCCAGATCCTGGTCTTCAAGGACATGGGTCTGGTCTCACAGGTCTTCGACGAAACCTCTCTCAGCTCTCTCCAGGGCCATATCGCGGTGGGCCACGCCCGCTACTCCACCACCGGAGCCTCGGTGTGGGAGAACGCGCAGCCCACGTTCCGTGCCACCGCGCACGGCTCGGTGGCCCTCGGTCACAACGGCAACCTGGTCAACACGGTCCAGCTGGCCGCTCTCGTGGCCGACCTGCCCAAGGAGCACGGCCGCTCCACCCAGCTGGCCGCGACCAACGACACGGATCTGCTCACCGCGCTCCTCGCGGGCCAGACCGACGACGACGGCAAGCCCCTCACGATCGAGGAGGCCGCCCCCAAGGTGCTCCCCGAAGCCAAGGGCGCCTTCTCGCTCGTCTTCATGGACGAGCACACCCTCTACGCGGCCCGTGACCCGCAGGGCATCCGCCCCCTGGTCCTCGGCCGTCTGGAGCGCGGCTGGGTCGTGGCGTCGGAGTCCGCCGCCCTCGACATCTGCGGTGCGTCCTTCGTCCGCGAGGTCGAGCCCGGCGAGATGATCGCCATCGACGAGAACGGTCTGCGCACCGTCCGATTCGCAGAAGCGAAGCCCAAGGGCTGTGTCTTCGAGTACGTCTACCTGGCGCGCCCCGACACGGACATCGCCGGCCGGAACGTCTACCTCTCACGGGTCGAGATGGGCCGGAAGCTGGCCGCCGAGGCCCCGGCCGACGCCGACCTGGTGATAGCGACGCCCGAGTCGGGAACGCCCGCGGCGATCGGTTACGCCGAGGCCAGCGGGATTCCGTACGGCTCGGGCCTGGTCAAGAACGCCTACGTCGGCCGGACCTTCATCCAGCCGTCCCAGACGATCCGCCAGCTGGGTATCCGCCTCAAGCTCAACCCGCTGAAGGAAGTCATCCGCGGGAAGCGCCTGGTGGTCGTCGACGACTCGATCGTCCGCGGGAACACCCAGCGCGCCCTGGTCAAGATGCTCCGCGAGGCGGGCGCCGCCGAGATCCACGTCCGGATCTCCTCGCCGCCCGTGAAGTGGCCCTGCTTCTTCGGCATCGACTTCGCCACCAGAGCGGAGCTCATCGCCAACGGCATGTCCGTCGACGAGATCGCGACGTCCATGGGCGCCGACTCCCTCTCGTACATCTCCATCGACGGCATGATCGAGGCCACGACCATCGACAAGCCGGATCTCTGCCGCGCCTGCTTCGACGGCGTGTACCCGATGGACCTGCCCGACCCCGAGCTGCTCGGCAAACAGCTGCTGGAGACCGAGCTCGCGGCCGGACCGGCGAGTACCGCCGCCGCCGAAGCGCTCCGTCGGCCGTAAGCCCCGCTGCCCGACCCGCCCGCTGCCCGACCCGCCCGCAGTACGTCACGCCCGCAGTACGACACGAAAGTCCCAGAACCATGTCTGCTGAATCTTCCGAGCGCGCTCCGCACCAGGCCGCCGGTGCCAGCTACGCGGCTGCCGGCGTCGACATCGAAGCCGGTGACCGTGCCGTCGAGCTGATGAAGGAGTGGGTGCGGAAGACGCAGCGCCCCGAGGTCGCGGGCCTCGGCGGCCTCGGCGGCTTCGCCGGTCTCTTCGACGCCTCCGCCCTGAAGCGGTACGAGCGGCCGCTGCTCGCCTCCGCGACCGACGGCGTGGGCACGAAGGTCGACCTCGCCCGCAAGATGGGCGTGTACGACACGATCGGCCACGACCTCGTCGGCATGGTCGTGGACGACCTGGTCGTCTGCGGCGCCGAACCGCTCTTCATGACCGACTACATCTGCGTCGGCAAGGTGTTCCCCGAGCGTGTCGCCGCGATCGTGAAGGGCATCGCCGAGGGCTGTGTGCTGGCCGGCTGCTCATTGGTCGGCGGCGAGACCGCCGAACACCCCGGCCTGCTGGGCGAGGACGACTTCGATGTCGCGGGCGCCGGTACGGGCGTGGTCGAGGCGGACCGGCTGCTCGGCCCCGACCGGGTCCGCGAGGGCGACGCCGTGATCGCGATGGCGTCTTCCGGACTTCACTCGAACGGGTACTCGCTGGTGCGCCATGTCGTCTTCGACCGGGCCGGCTGGGCGCTGGACCGGGAGATCGCGGAGTTCGGCAGGACGCTCGGCGAGGAGCTGCTTGAGCCGACCAGGATCTACTCGCTGGACTGTCTGGCGCTGACCCGTACGACCGAGGTGCACGGCTTCAGCCACATCACAGGCGGCGGCCTCGCCAACAACCTGGCCCGGGTGATCCCGGACCATCTGTACGCCATGGTCGACCGTTCGACCTGGACGCCCGGCGCGGTCTTCGACGTCGTCGGCGGGGCCGGACAGGTCGAGCGCCTGGAGCTGGAGAAGACTCTGAACATGGGGGTCGGCATGATGGCCGTCGTGCCCGCCGATTCGGTGGACGCGGCGCTGGCGACCTTCGAGGACCGCGGCCTCGACGCCTGGGTCGCGGGAGAGATCACCGGACGCGGCGAGCACACCACAGGCGCCGGGCTGACCGGGGACTACGCCAAGTAGGCGGCCGGGCACGGTCCAGGGTGCGACGGGCCGGGTGGACAGCACTGAACCCGGTCCGAGGCGTGCGCCCTGGACCGGGTCAGAGTGACAGCGCTGCCGGAGGCGGCGCCGGTGACTGCGATGAGGTGTTGTACGTCAAGCGCCGCGGCGCTGAGACGAAGGACCGGACTCGTCGTCCTCGTCCTGATCCTCGTTATAACGATCCGCGTACTGTGCGTACGGGTCATCTTCCTCTTCGTCGTCCTCGAACGGCTCCGCGTTCGGTGGCTGACTCGTAGGAGATGCGCCCAGCTCATTGGCCAGACGTGACAGGTCGGTTCCGCCGCTGCTGTACTTCAGCTGGCGGGCGACCTTCGTCTGCTTGGCCTTTGCCCGGCCGCGCCCCATGGCTCGACCCCCTCGGTGACGGGGCTCGACGGCCCCAGAGTCTTGACACCCGTTCATGATTCGGAACGGACTCTCCGTAAAGAGTCCGGTCCGTAGGGCTTCAACGGTACCTGCTTCCGCGGCCATACGGTACGCCGCCCGCGGGAAGCGCCGCTTCACAGAACCGGCGAGGAGCCCCGTCCTCGCTGGTCAACTGCGATTTTAACCTCTTCTGGGCCGCCGACCCGCCGACGGGGGTGAGTCACGTCTCCCCGACAGCGGGTCAGCGGGTGTGTGCGGTCAGTGACCGGGGGTCGTGCGGGCCGCCGCCATGCGCTGCTCGGCGATCCGGTCGGCCGCCGCGGCCGGCGGAATGCCATCGTCATTTGCACGTGCGAAGATTGCTAGCGTGGTGTCGAAGATCTTCGCCGCCTTCGTCTTGCAGCGGTCGAAGTCGAAGCCGTGCAGCTCGTCGGCGACCTGGATGACCCCGCCGGCGTTCACCACGTAGTCCGGGGCGTAGAGGATGCCCCGGTCCGCGAGGTCCTTCTCGACACCGGGGTGGGCGAGCTGGTTGTTGGCCGCGCCGCACACCACCTTCGCGGTGAGCACGGGCACCGAGGCGTCGTTGAGCGCGCCGCCCAGGGCGCACGGAGCGTAGATGTCGAGCCCCTCGGTGCGGATCAGCGCCTCGGTGTCGGCGACCGCGGTGACCAGGCCCGGGTGGCTGCCCGTGACGCGGCGTACGGAGTCCTCCCGTACGTCCGTGACCACGACCTCCGCGCCCTCGGCCAGCAGATGGCCGACCAGATGGTGGCCGACCTTGCCGACGCCCGCGACTCCGACCCGGCGGCCGCGGAGCGAGGGGTCGCCCCACAGCTGCTGGGCGCTGGCCCGCATGCCCTGGTAGACGCCGAAGGCGGTCAGCACCGACGAGTCGCCCGCGCCGCCGTTCTCGGGGGAGCGGCCGGTGGTCCAGGCGCACTCGCGCGCGACCACGTCCATGTCCGCGACATAGGTGCCGACATCGCAGGCCGTCACGTAACGCCCGCCGAGCGAGGAGACGAACCGGCCGTAGGCCAGGAGGAGTTCGTCCGTCTTGATCAGCTCGGGGTCACCGATGATCACGGCCTTGCCGCCCCCGTGGTCCAGACCGGCCATGGCGTTCTTGTACGACATCCCGCGGGCGAGGTTCAGCGCGTCGGCGACGGCCGCCGCCTCGTTCGCGTACGGGTAGAAGCGCGTGCCGCCGAGGGCCGGGCCCAGGGCGGTGGAGTGGAGGGCGATCACGGCCTTGAGGCCGGAGGCACGGTCCTGGCAGAGGACGACCTGCTCGTGTCCGCCCTGTTCCGAGTGGAAGAGGGTGTGCAGCACATCAGCGGGAACGTCGGGGACAGGAACGCCGGTCATATCGGTCACGGTGGTGACTCCCAAGTACGAGGCGGCGGCCCTCTTACGGGTGGAGAGGGCCGAATGGCAGCAGATTAGGGCCTGCGCGTCCGAGGATCAGGCGCAGTGCCGAGGATCACCCCCTCGCGGAGCAGCGACATGGGACGATTCACCTTATGGCGGTGGTGTCCTCAGTGATCGTCCCCTATACGTCCTACCTGCGCGTGTACGAGCCCTTGGCGGCCTTTCCGGAGGCCGAGCGCGACCACTGGGCCCGCTACGCGCGGCGCAGCGAGCTGCCCACGGCGCAGGACGAACTCCGGCGTTCGCTGGCGGATCTGCTGCCGACGCCCCCGGTGGCCGTCCCGGTGCACGAGAGCGCCGACGCGTTCGTGGCCCTGCTGGACGGTGTGGTCTGTGTCTGTCCCTGGCGGACCAGGCTGCGCGGCTGGCAGGCGCTGGAGGCGATGGCGGCGCAGTATCCGCAGCCGGTGCTCGATGTGGTGCTCCCGCCGGTGGTGCGGTTGCAGGCAGCCGCGGACTACGAGCGCTGGCAGGAGCGGAACCCGGACGCGCGGCCATGGATCCGGACGACGGTCTGGCATGTGCCGGTGCGCTGGTTCACGCTCTTCGACGACGAGGAGCGGGAGTACGAGAAGGCCGGCCCCGGCGAGGGGGATGCCTCGGGGGCGCCGCCGGTCCTGCGGTACCGGACGCCGATGGTGCAGGCCAGGCGGCGGCTGGCGCGCTCGCTGAAGACGCTCAGGGAGCACTTCGAGGAGGGGCCGCTGACCGAGGGGCTTGTCGACGTCGGGAAGTGGCTGGAGGAGTTCCACCCGAGGTCGCTGGTCGAGCTCGACTACGGCGGTCTGGTGCACGCGCTCTCCGACGAACAGCTGGCGCAGGACCGGTCGGCCGCCGATGTGGCGGCCGCGGTGGCCGCGCTGCGCGCGGGCGACGAGGAGACCGCGGACGCCGCGTACGAGCGCCTCGCGGACCGCTGGCGTGCCGTCCGGGCCCGGCAGACCGCGAACTGACGGAGCCGGGTGCCGGGCGCCGGGCGCGGGACGGGGCGGGACCGGGCCGGGGCGGCCGTGGGGCCGGGGCGCGGCGGTGCGGCCGGGGCGTGGGCGGGGCTTCCGTGTCCCGCGGGCAGGGCATGATCGTACGAAGGGTCCTTGGTCCTGATCCGGGCCTTTAAGTCAAGCGTGACGGACCGCACTAACCGGGGCCTTGCGCCCATCCCCCACTGTCGTGTCAAAATAGGACAAGGAGTCCGGGGAGGGCTCCGTCCGTCCAAGTAAGGGCGGATTCCTCGGCATTGCACTCTATGGGGGGTCTGATGACTCCTGATGACCATGTGACTGATCGTCACTGGGGCGTGACTGTCCGCTATGGCATGGTCCATCGGGCTTCGGCCGTTGATGAGCGCCTGAGAGGGCAATTCCATCGGTTTGGCCGACGTGGCTGGACGGATGGTGTAGTTGTAGTGCCGAAGACAAGCCGTTCGTCCTATAACCGACTCGGCCCGTGTCCGCCATTTCGGGCAACGCGGGTCAAGGTGCAGAATTTAGAGGAAAGAACCGAGATGGTTCGGTTCTCCCGAGGAGGCCGCTCATGACCGCTCGCACCCCTGATGCCGAGCCGCTGCTGACCCCGGCTGAGGTTGCCACGATGTTCCGCGTGGACCCGAAGACGGTCACCCGCTGGGCGAAGGCGGGCAAGCTCACGTCCATCCGAACGCTGGGTGGGCATCGCCGGTACCGCGAGGCAGAGGTCCGTGCTCTGCTCGCGGGTATTCCGCAGCAGCGCAGCGAGGCCTGAACAACCTAATAAACCGGGGCGTTTTCGGGTCCCCCAACCCGATTCGGCCCGTTACAGCTCCACTTGACGGCAGTCCGCCCCAACGGACTACCGTTTTTGATCGCGCTGGACTCCGCCGGGTCCAGCGCGATCTTTTTTGTGTGCCGGGCCGCGCGGGGCGGCGCGAGGCTGTCGCGCCCAGGCCGCCGGCCGGTTGCCGGGGGCTCGCACGGGGCCGTCTGCCGGGCTCCCAGGGCCTGTTGAGGGGCGTCCGATTCCGCCCTGTCGTCCCGTTGTCGGTGCGTCGGTGGAGGCTCAGCGTGTGCCACCGGTTACGTCTCGCACAGCAGTGCAATTGCACATATTAAATGGGGCAGTTGTAGGGAGGGGTTAAGTTCACTCCTTTTCAAAAATATTTCAGTGACACCCGTCACATAGCGGAGCACTTGCCAAACCCGAGCCTGTCACGGAAAGACCCTGCGAGCCGCATGGTTCAGCGGCGCGCCGGTGGGGTGTCTTCCCCGGGATCGGGCGGCTCCATGGCGAGCCGCAGCAGCCGGTGGCAGACCGCGCAGTGCCGGGTGAGGTGGCGGTGGCTCACAGCGGCCGCCAGATGGGCGCGCAGCAGCGCCCGGGTCTCGTGTCGCGCCGCAGCCGCCATACGCCGACCTCCTGCCGCCCTGGGGCCCTGACGCTCTCCGGGCCCTGCTGTCTGGGTACCCGTGGGCGGGACGCGCCGTCAAGACGCGTGCGGGGCCGGGCCGTGGGGCCGCTCCGGGGAGCCCGTCCGGCACGGCGCAGCAGAAGGGCCCGCATCCGGCGAGGATGCGGGCCCTTCTGCTCACTGCTTACTGCGGTCCTGACGGGATTTGAACCCGCGGCCTCCACCTTGACAGGGTGGCGAGCACTCCAAACTGCTCCACAGGACCAGGTTTCGCAGCCATGCCGTACGAGAGACTCGCGCGGTTGTTCTCGCTTGGCTGCGAGACAGACTGTACAGGAGGTCAGGCCCCCCGGTCGAACTGGCTGTGGAGCGGCCAGGGACCGGGCTGCGGACCGCTCAGCGGACCCCGGCGACCACCGCGTCGATCGCCTTCACGATGCGCTTGTCCGAGACCGTCTGCGCCGTACCGAGGGCGTGCGCGAAGTAGCTCACCCGCAGCTCCTCGATCATCCAGCGGATGTCCAGCGCCTCCTTGGGCACCGGCCGCCCCTGCGGCAGCTGCTCCAGGAGCCAGGCGTACTCGTCCTGCATCTCGTGGACCTTCTCCATCCGCGTGGTGTCGCGCTGGACGGCGGTCGGCATCTGCTGGAGACGGCGGTCGGCCGCGACCAGATAGCGCATCAGGTCCGGCAGCCTGCGCAGCCCGGTGGCGGTGACGAAGCCCGGCTTCACGAGCGTCGCCAACTGGGTGCGTACATCCGCCAGGTTGGCGACCAGCACCAGGCTGCTGGTCGACTTCAGCCGGCGCTCCGCCGCCTGCCAGGCCGCCAGGATCTGCTGCACCTGGTCGACCGTCCTGATGGTCGTCTCGACCAGGTCGGCGCGCACCTTCTCGTACAGCGTGCGGTACGACGCCTCGTCCCAGGCGGGCCCGCCGTGGTCGGCGATCAGCTGGTCAGCAGCGGCCATGGCGCAGTCCTCGAAGAGCGCCTGGACCGAGCCGTGCGGGTTGCGGGACAGGGCGAGCTTCGCCTGGTTGCTGAGCCGGTCGGACGCGAACTTGGCGGGGTTCACCGGGATGTTGAGCAGGATGAGCCTGCGGGTGCCCCGCCACATCGACTGCTGCTGCTCGGCCTGGGTGTCGAAGAGCCGTACGGAGACGCTGTCGCCCGCGTCGACCAGGGCGGGGAAGGCGCGGACCGGCTGGCCGGCCCTCCTGGTCTCGAAGACGCGGGAGAGCGTGCCGACCGTCCAGTCGGTGAGGCCCGTGCGCTCGACCGACTCGCCGGCCGGGCCCGCCGTCGCCGCTGCCGCCTTGGAGATCGCCTGGCGGGCCTTGGGGCGCAGCCGGAGCTTCAGCGCTTCCAGGTCCTTGTCCTCGGCCACCTTGCGGCGCCGCTCGTCCACGATCCGGAAGGTGATCTTGAGGTGGTCGGGTACCCGGGAGAGGTCGAAGTCCTCCGCCGCGACCGGGACGCCGACCATGCGCTGGAGCTCGCGGGCGAGCGTCAGCTCCAGCGGCTCCTGGAGGGGCACCGCGCGGTCCAGGAACGCGCCCGCGTAGTTCGGCGCCGGGACGTAGTGGCGGCGGACCGGCTTGGGCAGGGACCGGATCAGCTCGGTGACCACTTCCTCGCGCAGCCCCGGGATCTGCCAGTCGAAGCCGTCTGGCGTGACCTGGTTGAGCACCTGGAGCGGGATGTGGACCGTGACGCCGTCCGCGTCGGCGCCCGGCTCGAACTGGTACGTCACCCGGAACTTGAGCTTTCCCTGCCGCCAGGAGTCCGGGTAGTCGTCCTTGGTGACGGCTCCGGCCTTCTCGGTGACCAGCATCGAGCGCTCGAAGTCGAGTGCCTCCGGCTCGTCCCGCTTCTTCTTCTTCCACCAGGAGTCGAAGTGGGCGCCGGACACGACGTGTTCGGGGATCCGGCCGTCGTAGAAGTCGAAGAGCGTCTCGTCGTCCACCAGGATGTCGCGGCGGCGCGCGCGGTGTTCCAGCTCCTCCACCTCGGCGAGGAGCTTGCGGTTGGCCGCGAAGAACTTGTGGTGGGTACGCCAGTCACCCTCGACCAGTGCGTTGCGAATGAAAAGTTCCCGGCTGATCTCTGGGTCGATCCGGCCGTAGTTGATCTTGCGCTGGGCGACGATCGGGACGCCGTACAGCGTGACCCGCTCGTACGCCATCACCGCCGCCTGGTCCTTCTCCCAGTGCGGCTCGCTGTAGGTGCGCTTCACCAGGTGCTGGGCGAGCGGTTCGATCCACTCCGGCTCGACCTTGGCATTGACCCTGGCCCACAGCCGTGAGGTCTCCACCAGCTCGGCGGACATGATGAAACGCGGCTGCTTCTTGAAGAGCGCCGAGCCGGGGAAGATCGCGAACTTGGCGTTGCGGGCGCCCAGATACTCGTTCTTCTCGGTGTCCTTGAGCCCGATGTGCGAGAGCAGCCCGGCCAGCAGCGAGGTGTGCACCGCCTGTTCGGGTGCGTCCTCCTCGTTCAGCCGGATGCCCATGGTCCTGGCGACCGAGCGCAGCTGCGCGTAGATGTCCTGCCACTCGCGGATCCGCAGGAAGTTCAGATACTCCTGCTTGCACATCCGGCGGAAGCTGGAGGAGCCGCGCTCCTTCTGCTGGTCGCGGAGGTAGCGCCAGAGGTTGAGGAAGGCCAGGAAGTCGGAGGTCTCGTCCTTGAAGCGGGCGTGCTGCTGGTCGGCCTGGGTCTGCTTCTCGGCCGGGCGCTCGCGCGGGTCCTGGATGGAGAGCGCGGCGGCGATGACCATCACCTCGCTCACACAGCCGTTCCGGTCGGCCTCCAGGACCATCCGGGCCAGCCGCGGGTCCACGGGCAGCTGGCTGAGCTTGCGCCCCTCCTGGGTGAGCCGCCGCTTGGGGTCCTTCTCCTTGGGGTCCAGCGCGCCGAGTTCCTGGAGCAGCTGGACGCCGTCGCGGATGTTGCGGTGGTCGGGCGGGTCGATGAAGGGGAACTTCTCGATGTCGCCGAGACCGGCCGCGGTCATCTGGAGGATGACGGACGCCAGGTTGGTACGGAGGATCTCCGGGTCGGTGAACTCCGGGCGGGTGAGGAAGTCGTCCTCCGCGTACAGCCGGATGCAGATGCCGTCCGACGTACGGCCGCAGCGGCCCTTGCGCTGATTGGCACTGGCCTGCGAGATCCGCTCGATGGGCAGCCGCTGGACCTTGGTGCGGTGGCTGTAGCGGGAGATACGGGCGGTGCCCGGGTCGATCACGTACTTGATGCCGGGGACGGTCAGCGAGGTCTCGGCGACGTTGGTGGCGAGCACCACCCGTCTGCCGCCGCCCTGCGGGCGCTGGAAGACCCGGTGCTGCTCGGCGTGGGAGAGCCGCGCATACAGCGGGAGCACCTCGGTGCGGCGCAGGTTCCGTTTGTTCAGGGCGTCGGCGGTGTCCCGGATCTCGCGCTCGCCGGAGAGGAAGACCAGCACATCGCCCGATCCCTCGCCCTGGAGTTCGTCGACCGCCTCGCAGACCGCGGTGATCTGGTCCCGGTCGCCCTCGTCGCCCTCCTCCTCCAGGAGCGGGCGGTAGCGCACCTCGACCGGGTACGTACGGCCGCTGACCTCGACCACCGGGGCGTCGCCGAAGTGCCGGGCGAAGCGCTGCGGGTCGATGGTGGCCGAGGTGATGACGACCTTCAGATCCGGGCGCTTCGGCAGCAGCTGGGCCAGGTATCCCAGCAGGAAGTCGATGTTCAGTGACCGCTCGTGGGCCTCGTCGATGATGATCGTGTCGTACGCGCGCAGTTCGCGGTCCGTCTGGATCTCGGCGAGGAGGATGCCGTCCGTCATCAGCTTGATGAAGGTGGCGTCCTGGTCGACCTGGTCGGTGAAGCGGACCTTCCAGCCGACCGCCTCGCCCAGCGGGGTGTTCATCTCGTCCGCGATGCGCTCGGCGACCGTGCGCGCGGCGATCCGGCGGGGCTGGGTGTGGCCGATCATGCCCCGGACGCCGCGCCCCAGCTCCAGACAGATCTTCGGGATCTGGGTGGTCTTGCCCGACCCGGTCTCACCGGCGACGATCACCACCTGGTGATCCCGTATCGCCTCGGCGATCTCGTCCTTCTTCCGGCTGACCGGAAGCTGCTCGGGGTAGCTGACGGCGGGCACCCGGGCGGCCCTGCCCGCCATGCGGGCGGCGGACTTCTCCGCGGCGCCGGCGATCTGGTCCAGCGCGGCCTGCCGGGCCTCTGGCTTACGGATACGGCGGGCGCCCTCCAGGCGTCGGCCGAGCCGGTGCGCGTCGCGCAGCGACAGCTCGTTGAGCGTGGCCTGGATATCAGCGAAGGAAGTAGACATACCTGATCCAGGATCTCACCCTGCGCAACCCGCTGGCGAACGGATTTGACTGCCCAGGTATGGATGCGTATGTCCGTGATGTGTGGTTTAGCTTGGTTTCATGCCCGACGAGACGGAACACCACGGTGCGCACGGCGACCACGGTGCGCACAGCGAATCCGATGCGCACGGCGGTTCCGGTGCGCACAGCGGTTCCGGTGCGCACAGCGCGCACGGGAGGCGTCCGACCGGGGCCGAGCGCTGGGACGCGTTCCGGAACTCGCCGTTCGTGCCGGCGACCGTGCTGCTCTTCATCCTGGCGGCCGCCGCCGGGCTCTTCGCCGGTTCGTACACGTACTTCATGGCCAACCCGACCCCGCACCGGGTGCCGACCGCCGTCGTCGGCCCCTATCAGTCGCCCACCGGGAAGCGGTTCATCGGCGGGATGGAGAAGGCGCTCGACGCCTCGCTGAAGCTCCAGGTGTACGCGACGGACGCCCAGGCGCGCCGGGCCGTGGACCAGCAGAAGGTCTTCGCGATCGTGCATGTGCGGAGCAGTGCGGTGCAGCTCGACGTGTCGGGGGCGTCCGGTGCGTCGGTCGCGCAGGTGCTCGTGGAGTCGGCGCCCGCGGTGGCGAAGGCGACCGGTGTCCCGGTCCGGGTGAAGGACGTGAATCCCCTCCAGAAGGGTGATCCACGGGGGCTCGCGCTCTTCTACATCTCGCTGGCCGCGGTGATCGTCGGCTTCGTCGGCGCGATCCAGCTCTCGGTGCACGCCCGCGGTCTGAACCCGGCGGAGCGCATCGCGTACATCGTGGCCAACGCCCTGCTCGGCGGGTTCGCCATCGCCGCCGTCGTGGACTGGTGGCTGGGCGCGCTGACCCTGCCGTTCGTGGAGTCGTGGCTGATCCTGGCCTTCACCATGTTCACGTCCGGAATGGTCTTCACGATGTTCAACACCCTGATCGGCCGCTGGGCGATGCTGCCGACGTGGGGGCTGATGGTGCTGCTCGGCAACCCCTCGTCGGGCGGCGCTGTGTCCTGGCCGCTGCTTCCGTCCACGCTGGGCCACATCGGCCAGTGGCTGCCGCCGGGCGCCTCGGTCAACGCCCAGCACACCGCGGTGTACTTCCGCGGCTACCAGCACGCATTCCCGTTCCTGGTGCTCACGGCATGGTCGCTGGTGTCGTGCGCGGTCTTCTGGATCTGGCGCCACCGGCACCCGGGCGGGCGTACGGTACT
The DNA here is from genome assembly GCF_042751845.1 of Streptomyces sp. NPDC059398. NCBI lineage: Bacteria > Bacillati > Actinomycetota > Actinomycetes > Kitasatosporales > Streptomycetaceae > Streptomyces > Streptomyces sp. NPDC059398. The sequence continues at coordinate 24,970 of NZ_JBHYWP010000040.1, forward strand.
CGGCGACCGGCGGGCGTAGCTCCGGGCCACGCTCCGCGAAGCCCCTGACGCGAGGCCCCTGACATGAGGCCCTGACATGCGGAAAGCCCCGACGCGCGGCCGGGGCTTTCGAAGTGGTGGCTGGGGCCGGGATCGAACCGGCGACCTATCGCTTTTCAGGCGATCGCTCGTACCAACTGAGCTACCCAGCCACACAGCGCGAACGCTGCAGCGGTCCTGACGGGATTTGAACCCGCGGCCTCCACCTTGACAGGGTGGCGAGCACTCCAAACTGCTCCACAGGACCAAGCAATGTGCGAGAAATATTCTCGCACACAGTGGTGCGTGCCCCCAACGGGATTCGAACCCGTGCTACCGCCTTGAAAGGGCGGCGTCCTGGGCCACTAGACGATGAGGGCTAAGGGCCCGCCTGGGCGCTTTGCAGCGCGTCGGGGACGTCCGAAGCATATGGGATGGCGGCGCGGTTCGCCAAAACGGTTTAGCGGGGAGTGGGCGAGGGCTTCGCTCCCGGCTGGTTGTCCTCCGGGAGGTGCCTGCTGACCTCGGCCGTTGTCAGGCCGAGGCCGCCCAGCGTGATCTCGTCCCAGGCCTGCAGACGTCTGGTCCGCCGGTCCAGGTAGAGCACCGAGGCGAGGACCTTCTCCGGGTGCTTGTTCTGGACGGCGCGCAGCCCGCCGCCGCCCGTCGAGCCCTCCACCTTCAGCCGTGTGCCGAGGGGGAGCACCTGGTTCTGGCGGTGGTGGATGTGCCCGGCGAGCACCAGCGGGACCGTGCCGTCGGTCTCGCGGGCCGCCTGCGGCTCGTGCGCGACCGCGATGTCGACGGGGGTGCCGGCCTTCTGCTGGTCCTGGATGGCCGAGGCGAGCCGGATCCCGGCCAGCCGCTCCGCCGCGTCGCCGCCCGGCCGTACCGAGCGGTCCGGGGTGAACTGCGGGTCGCCGGTCCCCGCGATCCGCAGCCCGCCGACCGTCACGGCGCTGCCGTTGTCGAGGACACGCACGTTCCTGAGGTGCTTCAGATACGTCTGGGTCGTCGCCGAGTCATGGTTGCCGCGCACCCATACGTACGGCGCCCCGAGATCCCGTACCGGGTCGAGAAAGGTGTTCTCGGCGGCGCTTCCGTGGTCCATCGTGTCGCCCGAGTCGACGATCACGTCGATCTTGTACTGCTTCACGAGTGAGCCGATGATCTGCCACGAGGCCGGGTTGAGATGGATGTCGGAGACGTGCAGGACACGGATCGTGCCGGGGTCCGGCTGGTAGGCGGGGAGGGTCGACGTGGCGTCGTACAGCTTCGTCACATTGGTGACGAGCCGCGCCAACTCCGCCTGGTAGACGTTGAAGTCGGTGACGATCGAGCGCGCGTTGCCGACCACCTGCGGGGCGGACGACAGCAGCCCGGAGAACTTCGGCTCCAGGAGCGACTTGGGGTTCCAGGTCGCGTACGCGGTGGCGCCCGATGCCGCGAGCAGGACGAGGGCGAGGCCGCCGGCCGCCACGGCGCGGCGCGGTCTGCGGTAGACGACGAGGCCGAGCGCGGTGGCGCCGATCACCACGGCGGCGCAGGAGCGTGCCGCCAGGTCGAGGGTGCTGTGTTCGACATCGTGGGCGATCTCGGTCTGGAGGCCGGAGATCCGTTCGGGGTGCTCCACCAGCGCCTGGGAGCGGACCGGGTCGAGGCGGTCCACGTCGACGTCGAGCCGGATGGGGGCGGTGTGCGAGTCGAGTGCGAGCGCGCCGAGCGGTGAGACGTCGATCCTGGTGCCGCCGGAGAGTGAGGGCCGCAGCGTCATGGTGGTGTCCACCGGGCCGACCTGCGACCGGACGTTCCCCACGACCAGCAGCCCCAGCCAGGCGCCGAGCAGTACGACCGCCACCATGACAGGACCCCGGAGCCAGGGGTGGGGGCGTGGCGTGCCGAGGTCGAGCTCGTACGGCGCGGAGCGGGTGCGGGCGGTCCCGGTGGTGCCCGTACGCGGCCGTCCGGCGCGTGGCCCCGGGGCGCGGGGGCGGCGCGCGCTCAGTGCCCGGACGGTGCGCAGCGCCCGGAGTTGCCGTAGTCGGTCGGCGGCGGCCATTGGTGCGGTATGCCCAAGGGGCGGAAGTCCCATGCGGACCCGGCGCATACGGGGGAACTACGGGACAATGGGCGAGTGCTGGAGATGACGCGTGAGGAGTTCGAGGAACTGGTCGCCGAGGCGCTGGACCGTATCCCGCCGGAGCTGACCCGGCTGATGGACAACGTCGCGGTGTTTGTCGAGGACGAGCCCGCATCCGACGATCCGGAGCTGCTCGGCCTCTACGAGGGGACACCGCTGACGGACCGGGGTGAGTGGTACGCGGGCGTCCTGCCGGACCGGATCACCGTCTACCGGGGGCCGACGCTGCGGATGTGCTCCGCGCGCGACGAGGCGGTCGCCGAGACGGAGATCACGGTGGTGCACGAGGTCGCACACCACTTCGGAATCGACGACGAGCGGCTGCACGCGCTCGGGTACGGGTGAGGGGGCGGATACGGGCCGTCCGCCGGGCGTGTCCCTTCCGGGGGCCCGGGAGTTGGGCAGGGCGGTCCCGCTCAGTCCGCTCCCTCCGGAGGTGCGCCCCGTGCGCCAGTTGCCCGTCCCCGCCCGGTTGATCGCCGCCGTGATGACGCTGGCGGCGTCGGCCGGCTGTATGAGCGTCAGTGACCACCCCGACAGCCCCGCGCCGTCCGCGTCGAAGGGGGCGCGGCACACGGACACCCGGTCGGACGGCGCCGCCGCCCCTGACAGCGGGGGCCGCGACCAGGTGCACGGCGGGGCTGCCGGCGGGAGCGGCAAGGGCGGTGACGGGGCGTCGGCTCACACGAAGTCCGCCCGGAAGGCCGGTGACAGCAAGGACGGGTCCGGCAAGAAGGGCGGCGACGACGGCGCAGGGTCATCGGCCGACCCGTCGGCGTCCGGTGCCCGGCACACGCCCCGCCCCGGGCACACCCGCCACGGGCGCCCGCCGGGCGGCGGGCCGTCCGGTCCCGGGGTGCCGCCCGTCACCAGTCCGGAGCCGCCCGGACAGCCGTCGGACCCCCCTCGTACGAGCCCGACGCCCGACCCCGGGAACTCGCCGCCCGGTGCCACGACAGCCCCGTCCCTGGGCCCTGCCAGGCGGTCCGAGGCGATGCTCATTCCCCTGGCATCGCCGCAGGCCGAGCCGGTGCGGCAGGCCGGGTTTGCCAGAGAGGGGGAAGGGTGAGTATGGTAGTAGATCGTTTGATCCCATTGCCCGGCGCCACTGTGTCTCTTGATCAGCAAGAGGCGAAAGCGCCCCGAGGCGCGTTCTCTCCCTTACCGTGACTGGTCCGCATTGAGGCGGTCGAAATAGCGATTCACGGAGTTATGGGCGCGTGCCGAGACTCCGGAAGGTTTCGCATTTCGCATGTCCAATTTCAGTTCTGACCACGCCGTCATGCCCGAGAACGACGAGATCGTCGCCGACGCCGAGGCTGTCGTGGTCGAGGTCGAAGAGGCCGTCGCCGAGGCCGTTGCCGCAGGTGACACCGCCGCTGAGACCGTTGTCGCCGAGCCCGTCAGCGATGAGTCCCCTGCTGACGATGAGTCCTCTGCCGACGAGGCCGCCGGGTCCGTCTCCGGTGGAGAGCCCGCCGAGCCGTCCGTGACCTTCGCCTCGCTCGGTCTGCCCGAGGGCATCGTCCGCAAGCTCGGCCAGAACGGCGTCACCGCGCCGTTCCCGATCCAGGCCGCGACCATCCCGGACGCGCTGTCCGGCAAGGACATCCTCGGCCGTGGCCGTACCGGCTCGGGCAAGACCCTCTCCTTCGGTCTCCCGCTGCTGTCGACGCTCGCCGGCGGGTACACCGAGAAGAAGAAGCCGCGCGGCATCATCCTCACCCCGACTCGTGAGCTCGCGATGCAGGTCGCGGACGCTCTCCAGCCGTACGGCGACGTGCTCGGCCTGAAGATGAAGGTCGTCTGCGGCGGTACGTCGATGTCCAACCAGATCTACGCCCTGGAGCGCGGCGTCGACGTCCTCGTCGCCACCCCGGGCCGGCTGCGCGACATCATCAACCGCGGCGCCTGCTCGCTGTCGAACGTTCAGGTCGCCGTGCTCGACGAGGCCGACCAGATGTCCGACCTGGGCTTCCTGCCCGAGGTCACCGAGCTGCTCGACCAGATCCCCGGCGGCGGCCAGCGGATGCTCTTCTCCGCCACCATGGAGAACGAGATCGGCACCCTGGTCAAGCGCTACCTGACCAACCCGGTCAGCCACGAGGTGGACAGCGCCCAGGGCAACGTCTCGACCATGTCCCACCACGTCCTCGTCGTGAAGCCGAAGGACAAGGCGCCGGTCACGGCCGCCATCGCCGCCCGAAAGGGCCGCACGATCATCTTCGTACGGACCCAGCTGGGCGCCGACCGGATCGCCGAGCAGCTCGTCGAGTCGGGCGTCAAGGCGGACGCGCTGCACGGCGGCATGACCCAGGGCGCCCGTACCCGGGTGCTCGCCGACTTCAAGGACGGTTACGTCAACGCGCTCGTCGCGACCGACGTCGCCGCCCGCGGTATCCACGTCGACGGCATCGACCTGGTCCTGAACGTGGACCCGGCCGGGGACCACAAGGACTACCTGCACCGCTCGGGCCGTACCGCCCGCGCCGGCAAGTCCGGCACGGTCGTCTCGCTGTCGCTGCCGCACCAGCGCCGTCAGATCTTCCGGCTGATGGAGGACGCGGGCGTCGACGCCACGCGCCACATCGTCCAGGGCGCCGGGGCCTTCGAGCCCGAGGTCGCCGAGATCACCGGGGCCCGTTCGCTGACCGAGGTCCAGGCCGACTCCGCGAACAACGCCGCCAAGCAGGCGGAGCGCGAGGCCAAGGACCTCACCCGTGAGCTGGAGCGCGTCCAGCGCCGGGCGACCGAGCTGCGCGAGGAGGCCGACCGCCTGGTGGCGCGTGCCGCCCGCGAGCGTGGTGACGACCCCGAGGCCGCCGTCGCCGAGGTGATCCAGGCCGCCGAGGCCGAGATCGCCGCCGCCGTGCCGGAGCAGCCGAGGGCGGAGCAGCGCGAGGAGCGCCGCGACGACCGTGGCAACTTCGGACGCCGTGACGACCGGGGCGGCGACCGTGGTGGATACCGCGGCGGCGACCGTGGTGGTGACCGCGGTGGCTTCCAGCGCCGTGACGACCGCGGTGGTGACCGTGGCGGTTTCCAGCGGCGCGACGACCGTGGCGGCAACGGTGGTTTCCGTCGTGACGACCGTCCGTCGGGCGGGTTCCGTGGCGGCGAGCGCCGTGACGACCGCGGTGGTGACCGTGGCGGTTTCCAGCGCCGTGACGACCGTGGCGGCAACGGTGGCTTCCGTCGTGACGACCGTCCGTCGGGCGGGTTCCGTGGCGGCGAGCGCCGTGACAACGACCGTCCGGCCGGTGGCTTCCGTGGCGGCGACCGCCGCGACGACCGTGGCAACGGCGGCTTCCAGCGCCGTGAGGACCGCCCCACCGGCGGCCACCGCGGCAGCGACCGTCCGTTCAACCGCGACCGCCGCGACGACCGCCCCGCCGGCGGTTTCCGCTCCGGCGGCAGCGACCGTCCGACCGGCCGCCGCGACGACCACCGCACGACCGGTACGGGCACCGGCACCGGTTCGTTCGGCCGCCGCGACGACAAGCCGCGCTGGAAGCGCAACGGCTGAGGCTGAGTGGGAGGACGGCTGAGTCCGGCTGAGAAGACGGAGCAGGCTGAGTCCGACCGAGGGGCGGGGCCCCCCGCGGGGGGCAAGACCGCCGGGGGCCGCGCGCTAAGGGGCGCGAAGGTGGATACCCCCGAAGAAAAAACCCCCCCAAGCACG
>NZ_JBHYWP010000040.1:30819-37415 GCF_042751845.1 Streptomyces sp. NPDC059398
TCGCGCGCACCCCCCCCGGGGGGGCTCCCGGGGGGGGTGTCTCCCAGCTCCGGGTGCAGCCCTTTTTCCGTCGCCGTATGTCGTACCCCGCTGATAAACTCCCCCACTCGGCAGGCAGTTCGACCTGTCGGGCAGTTCGACTCACCGAACAGTTCGACTCAACCGAACAGTTCGGCACCAGGGCCCCACACCTGACGCGTCATGCGCCGTTCCCGGCGCAGGCGGATCTCGGTTTCTCTGTGGGGGAGTTCGTCATACACCGCCCTTTCGTGACGCGCCGTAAATTCGTGACGCGTCGTCAATTCATGCAGCGTCGAAGACTCTGGCGTACCGCCGTGGCTGTCGGCGCCGCAGCAGTCCTCGCGGGCGCCATGAGCCCGTTCACCGGCCCGGCATCGGCCGCCGCACCACCACCCGACGCGCAACTCACGGCGCCGGCCAGAACGATCAGTCCGGGTGTCTACACAGTCGCCGGGAGCACCGGCTTCGCGCACTCCGAGGACGCGCGCAAGAGCTTCCGGTGGACGGACTACGCGACCGGCGCGACCACCACCCTGGCGATTCCCACGCCCGCGCTCGGCCTCGTCAACACCATGTCGGACCTGGTCGTCTACTCGGCGGCCGTGGGTGACTACCGGCTGCTCGACCCGCACACCGGCACGGTGCGCGCCATGCGGCTGCCGCCGGAGTTCGGTACGCCGACCTTCGGCGGGGACACGGCGCTGGCCCCCGCCACCGAGGGCGCGGCGGCCGGCGAGTGCCACCTCTTCCGCCTGGACGGGGCGACCCTCACCGACCGCAAGGTCACCGGCCTGCCCGCGGACTCGCATTGCGCTCTGGCAGTCACGCCCGAGGCCGGAGCCGGTGACGTCTCCACCGGACTCGTGACCTACCGGGCGGGCGGCGCACGGCACTACGGTCTCGTCGACCTGCGGACGGCGGAACTCACCGAACTGCCGCTCTCCGGGAACGCGCAGTACATCCGGGTCACCCCGTCCTATGTGAGCTGGCAGGACACGCCGGCCCACGCCGTCAAGGTGCTCTCCAGGGGGCATCTGCACGACGCGCCCCGAAGCATTCCGGTCGGCTCCGGCAGCCTCGTCAGATCGTTCCCGGTCGGCGATCACGTGCTCCGGATCGACGCCGACAACGGTCCTCTCCTCGATGTCGCCCCCGACGGCGGAACTACCACCCTGCTCACCCCCGCCTACGGGAACCGCGCGCTGCCCGGCCCCGACGGCAGCCTGCTGATCGTGGGCAGGGGGCCGGACGGCGACTACGCGGTGGACCGCTTCACCGCGGGCGCGGACGGAGCGCCCGTCCGCAGCGAGGTGCTGGCGGTGCCGTGGCAGCCCACCCACAGCGCGCGTCTCGCGCTCGCGGGCGGCGATCTCGTCAGTTACGAGGTGTCGTCCGCGGGAGACGGCGCGGGCTTCTACGACCGGCGGCTCGCCCTCTCCGGCGCACCGGCCGCCGTCAGCCAGAGGCCCCTCGGCGGCGGGGCCGGCTTCGGCTGTGAGGCGGACCAGAGCTGCCCGGAGCCGTTCCCGGCCGCCGACGGCCGTCTCGCGTACGTCACGGACACCGGCTCCGGGTACCGGCTGAACCTCGTCGACGCCTCGTCACCGGCCGCCACCCGCCAGATCGTTCTGGGAGCGGACAGGCCCACCGTGTACGGGGTGTCCGGCCGCTATGTCGCCTACGGGACGGGGACCGGCAAGCAGGCGCGTACCGAGGTACGGGACCTGGACACGCGCGCCGTCGTACGCACGGCGCCCGCGGGCCCCTCCGCGCTCTGGGGCGGCACGCTGTGGCAGGCGTCCGCCGGCGGCAGGCTCACGGCGACGGACGTCGCGAAGGGCACGGTGACCCGGACCCTCGGCACCGGATCGTCCTGCGCGGTCCACACCCTCCAGGCGTCCGCGCGGTATCTCTACTGGGAGTGCGGAGCGGCGGCCCCGGCCTCGGCCGGGACCGTGGACATCGCCACCGGGACGGCACGGACCACCGCGGTGGGACCCGGCCCCGGGCGGCTCGGTGACGGCTTCATCGCCCGCCTGGACGGCGCGCGGCGGGTGGTGGTCACGGACCTCACGAGCGCCAAGCCCGTGGAGCAGGTGCTAGGCACCGCCGCCTCCTCCGTCCCCGGTGTGGGCTGGACCGCCGACCCGTCCAGCGTGCTGGTGGCCTACACGGACGGGGACCAGCGGGTGCACGCCGTACGGGCCGGTACGGCGGCGCCGCTCACGGCGGTCGACGCGGCGGTGCCCGCCGACAAGGACGTGCAGGACGAGGGGCGCGCCTGGGCCCCGCAGTGGTGGCTGTCGAAGCCGGCGGCGTCCTGGAAGGTGGCGCTGAGGAACAAGGCCACCGGAGCCGCGGTGCCCACGCTGACCGGCGGCGAGGCCCGCGGGGTGATCACGGCGGACTGGGACGGGCTGATCTCGGCCGGGCATCCCGTGCCGAGCGGCACCTACACCTGGACCCTCACCGCACAGCCCGCGGACGGCTCGGGCGCCGCGCTGACGAAGTCCGGGGCGCTGCATCTGACGGGCGGCGCCGCGGTGGCGCGCGACTACACCGCGGACGGTGTCGGCGACGTGCTGACCCTCAACTCCAAGGGGGAGTTCACCTTCCAGCACGGTGACGGGGCCGGAAAGTTCTCCGGCAAGACCACCGGCGGCGGCTGGCCGGCCACAGCGGTGGCCGTCCCGTTCGGGGACCTCGACGGGGACTGTTCCAACGACGTGCTGGTGCGGTGGAGCGACGGCTCGCTGCGCGGCTACCGTCCGGCGTCCGGGCAGCCGGTCAGGCCCACGACCCCGTACTCGAAACTCGGCACCGGCTTCCAGGCGTACAAGACCCTCACCTCTCCCGGGGACCTGACGGGCGACGGCCGGGCGGACCTGCTCGGCTGGAAGTCGTCCACCGGCGATCTCTACCTCTTCGCGTCGAAGAGCGACGGAACGCTGGCGGCCGGGAAGAAGATCCGGTCGAAGTGGACGTACAGCAAGGTCATGGGGGTGGGCGACCTCAACGGTGACGGTTACGGGGACCTGCTGGCCCGGGACAAGGCCCATGTGCTGTGGCGTTACAACGGCACGGCGGCAGGCCAGTTCAGGGAGCGGGTGCGGGTGTTCAAGGACTGGGGTGCCTCGTACGACACGATCGTCGGCGTCGGTGACATCACCGGCGACGGCAGGGCGGACATCGTCGAACGCGACGCGGCGGGGAACCTCTACCGCAACACGGGCGACGGCAAGGGCTCGTTCGGCGGCCGGACCCTGATCGCCACCGGCTGGAAGGGGTACAGGGGCGTCTTCTAGGCGGCCGCGTCGCAGTGCCGTCACCCGGGCCACGCCAGGGATCCGGGTGGCGGCAAACGTGCCCGGCAGGGGGATACCCGATCGGCTGCCGGGCCCGGTCCCGCTATGCTCGTGGGGTGCCCAGGCACGGACCGTTAGCTCAATTGGCAGAGCAGTGGACTTTTAATCCATTGGTTGTGGGTTCGAGTCCCACACGGTCTACCGGACAGGGGTGAGGGGAACCTCCTCTGACCTGCTACTCAGCGCCTGAATCGGCTTCGGCCGGTTCGGGCGCTGTTTTGTTTCCGCGTGGTACGCCCCCGTCGGGGCGGGGGCGCGCGCCGGGCCGGCGGCGGCCGTTCCGGGAGGGCCGGAGCCGAAGGGGGTTCCGGTGCATGCGCTTGGTTTCCTGCTTCCCTTGCTTCCCTTGCTCCCCTTGCTTCGCTCGATTCCCTCGATTCGCTCGCTCAAGAAGTCGGGGCAGGGGATCCGCTCGTCGTGATGGGACTGTTGTCCCATCGCTCCGGTAGAGTGATGGGTCAAGGGTCCCATCGCTTGAGGGAGAGTGCCATGCGTGTCTTTGTCACCGGGGGGACCGGCCTGATCGGGGCCGCCGTCGTCGCCGAACTGCTCGCCAACGGTCACACCGTTCTCGCGCTCGCCCGCTCCGACGCGTCCGCGCGGGCCGTCGAGGCGGCCGGCGCCGAACCGCTCCGGGGGTCTCTCGCCGACCTGGACGTCCTCCGCTCCGGTGCCGCGCAGTCCGACGGGGTGATCCACCTGGCGTTCGCCAACGACTTCAGCAGCCCCGAAGCCGTCGCGAAGGCGGTCGCCGAGGAAGGCACCGCCATCGCGGCCATCGGTGAGGAACTTGTCGGCAGCGACCGACCGTTCGTCACCGTATCGGGCACGCCCCAGGCGCCGGGCCGCGCCGCCACCGAGGCCGATCCCACCGTGACCGAAGGGCCGGTCGGCGGCCGTGGCCGTGCGGTCACCGCGGCTCTGGGCCTGGCACCGCGCGGCGTCCGCAGTTCGGCCGTACGTCTGCCGCGCACGGTTCACCACCGGGGCGAGGGCGGGTTCGCCGGAATGCTGACCGGCATCGCCCGCCAGACCGGAGTCTCCGGCTACCCGGGTGACGGCGCACAGCGCTGGCCGGCCGTGCACGCGCTCGACGCGGCCGTCCTCTTCCGGCTCGCCCTGGAGCGGGCGGAAGGCGGCACCGCCTGGCACGCCGTGGCCGACGAGGGGGACCGGGTGCGCGACATCGCCGCGGTCATCGGCCGGCGGCTGGGCCTGCCGGTCGAGTCGGTGCCGCCGGTGACCTACGGGCCCCTCGGCCAGATCTTCGAGAGCGACCAGCCCGCGTCCAGCGCCCACACCAGGCAGACACTCGGCTGGGAGCCGACCCACCCGAGCCTGCTGGAGGACCTGGAGAACATCCAGCCCTGAGCGGCGGGGGCAGCCGGGGCGGGTTCCGGCCGCCCCCGCCGCCCGGCCGTTCCACCGCCGGGGCCAGGGGTTCGCCAATACAGGACGCTCTCCTTCCACTTCCACTGGACATCGCATGCCGGATGATGGGGAGTGACGGCATGACAGCGGATGTGCGGGGCGGCGTGATGACAGACAGTGAATCGATCCGGTCCGAGCCGGGGGCCGACCCCGGCCCCGACCCTGGCCCCGGTCCTGACGCCGTCCCGGCGTCCGTGCCGGGCGCGGGGAGTGGGGACGCGGGGCCGCGGCGGTCCCTGCGACGGCGACTGGGCGGGGCCGTGGTCCTCCTCGTTCTCGTGCTGCTGTTCGCCCTGCCGCGGTGGACGCTGTTCGCCTCCGGTGTCCACTGGCCGTTCCCGGTGTTCCTGGCCGGCACGGTCGTCTTCGCCGTCTGGCTGGTCTCCTTCCCCTTCCTGATGGCAGCGGGCCACGGGCGCCGACGGGCCGACCGGGCGGCGCGTATCGCGGACAGCAGCCTCGGGGTGATCTGGGTGCTGTTCACCTGGTCGGTGCTGGGCGGTCTGGTGCATCTCGTGCTGGTCGGGCTCGACGCCGGCGGTGACGAACGGGCCAGGATCATCGCCGCGGCCGTCGCCGTGGTCTCGGCCGGGCTGCTGGCCCTGGGGCACCACGAGGCCATGAGGGTCCCCCGGGTGAAGCGGCTGGACGTCCGTATCCCGCGGCTCGGCCGGGGCCTCGACGGGACCCGTGTCGTCGTGCTGGCCGACACCCACTTCGGGCCGATCGACCGGGCCCGCTGGTCGGCGCGGGTCACCGACGCGGTCAACGCGCTGGACGCGGACGTCGTGATCCACGCCGGTGATATCGCCGACGGCACACCCGCCCAGCGCCGGGAGCAGTCCGCGCCGCTCGGGACGGTCCGGTCACGGCTGGCGAAGGTCTATGTCACGGGGAACCACGAGTACTTCGGGGAGGCGCAGGGCTGGCTGGACCGCATGGCCGAACTCGGCTGGGAACCCCTCCACAACACCCACGTCGTGGTGGAGCGCGGCGGCGACCCGCTCGTCCTCGCGGGTGTGGACGACGTGACGGCGGAATCCTCCGGACTGGCCGGACACCGTACGAACCTGGCCGGGGCTCTCGCGGGGACGGACCAGGACTGGCCGGTCCTGCTCGTCGCCCACCAGCCCAAGTACGTCCGGCAGGCGGCTGCCGCCGGTATCGACCTACAGGTTTCCGGCCACACTCACGGCGGCCAGATCTGGCCGTTCAACTTCCTCGTACGGATCGACCAGCCGGTGGTGCACGGCCTGAGCCGGCACGGCGAGCGGACCCAGCTCTACACCAGCCGGGGCACCGGCTTCTGGGGGCCGCCCTTCCGGGTCTTCGCGCCGAGCGAGATCACCCTGCTCACCCTGCGCTCCGGTGGCGGGCCCGCCACCGGAGCGGACGGCGGGGCCGCCCCGTCGGAGGGCGGGTGAGCGAGGCGCCGTACGTCAGCGGCGGTCCAGGCCGTCACCGGGAACGGCGGACGGCGGAGGCCACCCCGGCCCCGCAGGCGGTCCGGAGCGGTCCGGAGCCGTCCGGAGGGATCCGCAGGCGGTCCGGAGGGATCCGGAGCGGCCCCGGGCGGTAAGTGGTTCGAACCACCCCCGGACATGCCGTAGAGTTGTGTTCACCGACGCGGGGTGGAGCAGCTCGGTAGCTCGCTGGGCTCATAACCCAGAGGTCGCAGGTTCAAATCCTGTCCCCGCTACTCAAGACCGAAGGCCCGGCACACTGTGCCCGGGCCCGGGGGGGTTGGGGGGCCCCGCGCGCGACACCCCGAGTGCCAGG
>NZ_JBHYWP010000040.1:37425-59925 GCF_042751845.1 Streptomyces sp. NPDC059398
TCTCTCTCCTTCAGCTGTTGTGTGAAAATCTGTCTCCAGTGCAATAACACGCGCCGGACCGCCCCCGCCGCCCGCCCCCACCCGACGCCGCGTTTCCGGGGCCCGCTGTCCTTCCCCCACTTGGCCGAGGCCGAATCGCACACCGGCCCGGGTGCCGACAGCCTGGTAGGGCGCGGTACCGTCCGCCGCTTTACGGAACCGGGCAGGAGGGTACTGGTGGGGCAGCGAGACGATTCGGGCTGGGTGCGGGGGTTACTCCGTGTGCTCCCCGCCGTGCTGATCGTGGGCGGGGCGGTCTTCGACCAGCTGACCCCGCCCGCGTTCACCGCCGCCCCGTTCTTCGCCGCCGCCCCGGTGATCGCAGCCCCGCTCTTCTCGTTCCGGGCCACCCTGACCACCGGGATCGTCTCGGTCCTGGCCATCGCGGGACTCCGTGCCGCTGACGGCACATCCGGCAGGGGCTCGGCGATCACCGAACTGATCACCGTCTTCACGGTGTCCTGCGTCGCGCTGGCCATCAACCGCGTCATCCGGCGAAGCGGCGAGGAACTCGCATCGGCGCGGGTCGTCGCGGAGACCGCGCAGCGCGCCGTACTGCCGGTGCCGTCCGAGCGGATCGCCGAACTGCACATCGCGGCGCGGTACGAGGCCGCCCAGGCCGGCACCTTCATCGGCGGCGACCTCTTCGCCGTGCAGGACACCCCGTACGGGGTCCGGCTGGTCATAGGCGACGTGCGGGGCAAGGGGCTCGGCGCCGTCGAGGCCGTGGCCGTGGTGATCGGGGCCTTCCGGGAGGCCGCCGAACAGGAGGTGACGATCGAGGAGGTCGCCCAGCGGCTGGAGCGCGCGCTGACCCGGGAGGGGATCCGGCGCGAAGGGCTCGACGCCTTCGAGGGGTTCACCACGGCCGCGCTCGCCGAGATCCCGCGCGAGAACCAGGGCATGATCCGGCTGCTCAACCGGGGCCACCCCGAACCGCTGCTGCTGTACGCGGACGGGGACGTCCACGTCCTGGCCCCGACCGATCCCGCGCTGCCGCTGGGGCTGTCCGATCTGGCGGCCTGGCCGGACCGGGCGGACGAGACGCCGTTCCCGCCGGGGTCCACGCTGCTGCTCTACACCGACGGGCTGTCCGAGGCGAGGAACGCGCAGGGGGTCTTCTACGAACCGCAGGAGCGGTTGCGCGGCCGGATCTTCCCGGGGCCCGAGGAACTGCTGACGGCGGTGACCGACGACGTACGGCTGCACACGGGCGGGCACTCCACGGACGACATGGCGCTGCTCGCGGTGGGCCGTCCGCTGCGGGGGCAGCCGGCGCGGCGCAGGACGGTGGGGATCGTGCACCGCGAGCGTGAACGCGAATGACGTGATCCGCGAATGACGTGATCCGCGAAGGACGTGATTCGCGGAGGACACGATCCGTAGTCGAAGAGCACCACTCCGCATAACAGTTGACGCACGATCAGGATTTCGAGGTTTCCCGGCCACCGCTGAGGGATGATCAAGTCGCCCGAATCCGCCCGGTTATGTCCTGGTAAGTACGGGCCAAAGCCGTTAACGATCAGTCGGAACAGCTTGGAATCCGGCCCTCGCGTCTATTAACGTTCGATAACGCAGCGCGGTTGTCCCAGTCGTCGCAAGAGGCGGCACCGTGCGCACGCGCCGAATCCCGCAAGGGAACCGGGGAACCACCAATTGGGGTGAATCGGGCCTCTCCGCAAGGGCTGCCCGTAGGAGACCTTCCTGCTCCGAACCCGTCAGCTAACCCGGTAGGCGGTAAGGAAGGAAAGGAGTGCGCCTCCGTGGCGTCCAACAACCCTGCCCCCGAAACGCTTTACTTCCCGAACGACGATGCTCTCGGTTTCGGCGGTGCGGAAGGCGGCGCGCCGGACGAGTGGAATCCCACCGAGGACTCCCTCCGTACCGTCCGCGGCAAACACCGGGTCGCCAAGCAGCGCAACGGTCTCGCCCGCAGCTCCACGGTGCTCGGCGTCGGTGTGATCGCGGCCGTCGGCGCGGGCGGCATGGCCAGCGCGCAGAGCAAGCCGCCGCTCGCGATCTCGCTCCCCGACCTCCCGCAGTCCGTCAAGGACAAGCTGCCGGAGGCCGAATCGCTGCCCGGCGTGGGCTCACTGATCTCCGACATCGGCGACGTGCCGGACCACGGCGGTACGGAGACGGGCGCCGCCGACGCGGCCCTCACCACCGCCGCGGCCACCGGCAAGGGCAGCGCGGACGCGGGCGAGGCCCTCCGGGCACGAATCCTCCAGCAGGCCGAGCAGCAGCAGGGCGCGATCGACGACGAGGCCAAGGCGGCGGCCGAGAAGGCGGCCGCGGAGAAGGCGTCGGCGGAGGCCGCGAAGAAGCGGGACGAGGCGGCGGCCAAGGAGAAGGCGGCCAAGAAGAAGGCCGAGGCGGAGGCCGAGGCCAAGGCGGAGAAGGAGCGGCTCGCCAAGCTGGCGGCCGGCTACTCGCTCCCCGTCTCCTCGTACACCCTCACCTCGCGGTTCAACGACGGCGGTGCGATGTGGTCGTCGGGCCACCACACCGGTCTCGACTTCGCCGCGCCGACCGGCACCCCGATCAAGGCCGTGCACGGCGGCACGGTCAAGTCGGCGGGCTGGGCCGGGGCGTACGGCTACCGCACGGTCGTCGCGCTCGACGACGGTACGGAGCTGTGGTTCTGCCACCAGTCCTCGATCTCGGTCGGCGCCGGCCAGAAGGTCGCCACCGGCGAGGTCATCGGCCGGGTCGGCGCCACCGGCAATGTCACGGGCCCGCATGTGCACCTGGAGGTCCGGCCGGGTGGCGGCGACCCGGTCGACCCGATGACCTGGCTCCAGGGCAAGGGCCTCAACCCGTAAGGAACGCGGCCCGGCAGGGCCCGGCCCCCGCACGGAGCACTCGCACGCAGGGCCGCGCCTCGGCGCGGCGTCCGCAGACATGGCACCCGCGCGAACGCCCGTGGGCAACGCCCGTGGGCAACGTCCGTGGGCACGGCGCCCCGCACGAACGTCCGCAGGTATGGCGCCCCCTGCGCAACATCCATAGGACGGGCGCCCCGCGCGAACGCCCGGAGGCACGGCACCCCGCGCGCAACGCCGGTGGATACGGCGTCCCGCACCCCGGCAGCCCTGGCGGCATCCCCCCCGACGTCAGGGCTGCCGGTTCGTCCGTACGGGGGCGGGCCGGAATAGCGGGCGGCGACCGCAGGGTTGACCGGCGTATGACTTCTCTCCGCGCACTCGGCTCCTCCGGCCTCCAGGTCTTCCCGCTCTCCCTCGGCGGCAACGTCTTCGGCTGGGGCGCCGACGAAGAACAGTCCTTCGCCGTGCTCGACGCCTACACCGCGGCAGGCGGCAACTTCATCGACACAGCGGACACCTACTCGTCGTGGGTGCCCGGCAACAAGGGCGGCGAGTCCGAGGCCGTCATCGGCAACTGGCTGGCCGCACGCGGGAACCGCGAAGACGTGGTGGTCGCCACCAAGGTCGGCTCGCACCCCGAGTACCGGGGGCTCTCGGCCGCGAACATCAAGGCCGCGGCCGACGCGTCGCTGAGCAGGCTCCGGACCGACTACATCGACCTCTACTACACGCACCGCGACGACGAGTCCGTACCCGTCGATGAGATCATCACCGCCCTGGACGATCTGGTGAAGGCCGGCAAGGTCCGCGCCATCGCCGCGTCCAATCTGAGCCCCGAGCGGCTGGACGCCTCCGTGGCGTTCTCCGACGCCGAGGGGCTCGCCCGGTACTCCGCTCTGCAGCCGCACTACAACCTGGTCTCCCGCGACACCTACGAGGGCGCGCTCCAGGACGTGGCGGCCCGGCACGGTCTGGCGGCCGTCCCGTACTCCGCGCTGGCCTCCGGGTTCCTCACCGGCAAGTACCGGCCCGGCGCGGACGTCGACAGTGTCCGGGCCGGCAGCGCGGCGCAGCACCTGGACACCGAGCGGGGGCCGAAGGTCCTCGCCGCGCTCGACAAGATCGCGGCGGCGCACGAGGCGGAGGTCGCCACCGTCGCCCTGGCCTGGCTGGCGGCACAGCCGACCGTCGTCGCGCCGATCGCCTCGGCCCGTACGGTCGAGCAGCTGCCCGCGCTGACCGCCCTGGCCGAACTGAAGCTCACCGACGCCGAGGTGGCTGAGCTGACCGCAGCCGCCGCCTGAGAGTCCGAGAGAACGGGCCGGGCCCGGCCGGTATCCCGGGGGCGGCCGAGAGCCGGCCGGCTTTCCGGGGGCGTCCCGGGTCGGGTCAGTGCTGGTACGGGTTGTAGCCGCCGTAGTCCAGATGCGGTGGTGGCACCCGTACCCGCCCGGTCGCCTGTGCGGCGTGGAGCAGCGCGGGCCCGGCTATCTCCTTGCGCTGCCAGAGGTGGTGCAGCAGCTCCTGCTCGCGCGCCTCGAAGTCCGGGTCCACCACACCGCGGTGGGCCCGGTGCCGCAGAAAGGCGAGGGTGGTCGCGAAGGCCTCGTACTCGGAGACCGCGCGGGACGCGGCCCGGGCACGGGACTTGGCGTCGGCGTGCGCGGGCGGCCGGTGATAGGGGCTCTGGCCGTACGCCGCCGGGTGAGGGCCCAGATGGGGGCTGGTCGCGCCGAATCCTCCGCCGAACGTACGCGCGGCGAAGGCGCGGGCCAGGGCGCGCGCCCGCATCGACGAGAGCGCCAGCGGTTCCGCGGGGGCCAGCCAGCCCGCCGCCGCGTAGGCCGGCAGCTCGGCCGATATGGTGCGCAGCTCCCGCTGGCGGGTCCAGATCGTCAGCCAGGTGACCGTTCCGAAGGCCGGGACCATGAAGGCGCCGTAGACCAGGTAGAAGCCATAGGTGCCGAAGGCCGACGAGCTGTTCCACAGGGCGTGCATGCCCATGGCGCAGACCAGCCCGAGCAGTGGCGGTGCGGTCCGGCGCAGCCGCTGGTGCCCGGCGGCCGATGCCGCGACACCGAAGCCGATACCGGTCAGCACGGTGAACAGCGGGTGGGCGAAGGGCGAGAGGACCACCCGGGCGAAGAAGGTCGCCGCCGTCACGGCCGGGACACCCGAGAACCCCAGGGACTTGTCCTCGCCGAAGGCGCTGCCCAGATAGAGGATGTTCTCGGTGAAGGCGAAGCCGGTCGCGGTGAAGCCCGCGAAGACCACCCCGTCCACGATCCCGGTGAAGTGGCGTCTGCGGAAGAGGAAGATCAGCAGGATCGCCGCGGCCTTCGCGCTCTCCTCGATGACCGGCGCCACCACTCTCGCCCCGAGGGTGTCCGCGCTCGTCGGATCCGCTGTGGCGGTCGCTATCCAGTGCGTGGCGAAGGAGTTGGCGATGATCGCGACCAGGGCGGCGGCACAGGCGCCCCAGGCGAAGGCGAAGATCAGATTGCGCCAGGGGCCCGGATCCACCCGGTCGAGCCAGCGGAAGGCCGCCATGAGCAGCGGCACCGGAAGCACGGCGAGACCGATGCCGACCAGGAAGCCCTCGGTGCCGGTCTGTTCGCGGACCAGCGAGAGGATCAGCAGTCCGCAGATGGCGAGAACGATGATCACCGCGGCGGCGCGCAGCGCCTTGCTCCGCCAGAAGTCCCTGCGGGGTGCGTAGCGCCAGTGTGCACGCGGGGGGACGGCGTCGAAGCGCGGCTGCTCCTCGTACACCGGGACCACCGGATGGGCCGCCCCGGGCGGCACGCTCGATTCGTACACCCGATGGAGCCTAACGAGCGGCACCGACAATCGCGACGCCGTACCCGATTCCGGGGCCCGCCGGGCATCGCCGTTACGGACGCGGGGCCGGCCGGTCGTTGCGGCGGAACAGCAGATCGTGCACGGCGTGGCCCTTGTCGAGTCCCTGGCCCTCGAACCGGGTCAGCGGCCGGAACCCGGGCCGCGGTGCGTAACCCCCGTCCGCCGTGGTGTTGTCGAAGCAGGGGTGCTCGGTGAGCACCTCCAGCATCTGCTCGGCGTACGGGACCCAGTCGGTCGCGCAGTGCAGTACGGCGCCGGGCGCGAGTCGGCCCGCGGCCAGGTCGAGGAAGTCCGGCTGGATCAGCCGCCTCTTGTGGTGCCGGCTCTTGGGCCAGGGGTCGGGGAAGTACACGCGCAGCCCGGCGAGCGAGTCCGGCTTCAGCATTTCGCGGAGCAGGATGATCGCGTCACCGTTGGCCACCCGGATGTTGGACAGCCCGTTCCGCTCCGCGAGACGCAGCAGGTTTCCCTGGCCCGGGGTGTGCACATCGGTGGCGAGGATCCCGGTCGACGGGTCGGCCGCGGCCATCTGCGCGGTGGCCTCGCCCATGCCGAAGCCGATCTCCAGAACCACGGGGAGACCGTCGAACAGAGCGGGCAGATCGAGCACCCGCTGCCCGTCGATGTCCAGCCCCCAGCGCGGCCAGAGCCGCTCCAGTGCGTCGGCCTGCCCGGTCGTGACGCGGCTGCGGCGCGGCTGGAAGCTGCGGATCCGGCGCTCGTGGTGCGAGCCCGCGGGGTCGGCCGCGGGGCCGCCCGGGAAGCGCGGCTCGCCCTTGGCGCGGCGGGGCGGCGAGGGCTCTTGCGGGGGATTCAGTGGACTCAGGGGATCGGACACAGTGCCCCGATTCTACGGTCCCGTCCGGAACCGCGATTCCGGCCCCGGCCCGGGTCCCTCCTGTCCCGGACTCGTCCCCGCGGACCTGTTCCCGCCCCCGTATCCGAGCCCGCCCCGGCCCGGGTCCCCCTCTCACCGCACACCGCACACCGCACACGCCTCCCGCCCCGTCCCCGGCGTCCGGTCAGGCCCGCACCTCCACCGAGGCCAGCGCCCTGCGGGCGATCTCACGGCCGATCGGCAGGGAGGCCGTCGCTGCCGGTGAGGGCGCGTTCAGCACATGCACAGTGCGGGGTGCCTCCCGGATCAGGAAGTCGTCGGCCAGGGTGCCGTCCCTGAGCACCGCCTGGGCCCGCACCCCGGCCGGCGCCCGGCGCAGATCCGCTTCCTCGACGGCGGGCAGCAGCCGCCGCACCGCCTCGGTGAAGGCGCGCTTCGACAGCGAGCGGTGCAGCTCGCCCGCTCCGTAACGCCAGTGGCGCCCGGCTATCCGCCAGGCACCGGGCCAGGCCAGCGTGGTGGCCAGCTCGGCCGGGCGCACCGTGCTCCAGTCGTATCCCTCGCGGGCCAGCGCGGGCACCGCGTTCGGCCCGACGTGGACCGTGCCGTCGGTGCCCCGGGTCAGATGGACCCCGAGGAAGGGGAAGGCCGGGTCGGGCACCGGGTAGACCAGGCCGCGCACCAGACCGGGGCGGGTCAGCGTGTAGTACTCCCCGCGGAAGGGCACGATCCGCATGCCCGGTTCGTCGCCCGCGAGCCGTGCGATCCGGTCGCACTGCAGCCCCGCGCAGTTGACCAGGGTCCGGGCCCGGATCACCGCTCCGTCCGATGTGGCGACAGCGACACCCTCCGGACGCCGGGCTATCCGGACGGCCTCGGCCCCGCACCGGATCTCCGCCCCCGCCGCCTCCGAGAGCTCCGCGAGGCGTGCGGCCACCGCCCCGTAGTCGGCGATCCCGGTGGTGGCGACCCGGATCGCGGCGAGCCCGCGGACCCCGGGCTCCTCGTCGGCGATCTGGGCCGGTCCCAGCTCCCGCACCGGAATCCCGTTCTCCCGGCCGCGCTGGGCCAGGGCGTGCAGCCGGGGCAGCTCGTCCCGCTCCGTCGCGACGATCAGCTTGCCCGTCACCTCGTACGGCAGGCCCTGCTCCGCGCAGAACTCGGTCATCTCCGCCGCACCGCGCACCGCGAACCGGGCCTTGAGGGAGCCGGGCCGGTAGTAGATCCCGCTGTGGATGACCCCGCTGTTGCGGCCCGTCTGGTGACGGGCGGTGCGCTGCTCCTTCTCCAGCACCACGACCCGGGTGCCCGGCGCGGACCGTGTCAGGGCGTACGCCGTCGAGAGCCCGACGATCCCGCCGCCGATGATCAGCACATCGCAGTCGAAACCGCCGCTGTGACCACTGCTGCGCACACCGCCGTAATGACTGCTGTGACCGCCGCCGTAACCAGCGCGGTGACCGCCGCTCCGGCCACTGCGGTGACCACCGGCATCACGGCCACCCGTGTCGCCACCGCGGTGACCAGCGCTCTCGCCGCGGTCACCGCCGCCCCGTACGCCGCCGTTCCCGAAAGACATCGCACCTCCTCCCACCCCGATAGTGCACTGGCCCACTGACAGTGCCCTCAAACCAAGGGGGAGGACCGTTCTACGCGGGCGCCACCAGGAGTGGTCTGGCCCGCTCGCGTAACTCCACCACTCTTGGCTCGTCGCCGTACGGTTCGAGACGGTGCAGCAGATCCCGTACGTACTCCGTGGTCCGCGCCGACGAGATCCGCCCGGCGACCTCCACCGCCCTGGTGCCCGCGGCGCACGCCGCGTCCAGATTGCCGGACTCCAGCTCCGCCACCGCGCTCACCACCAGCCGCAGCCCGTGCGAGCGGACGAACTCCTCGGTGGGCTTGGACAGCGCCTGCTCGGTGAAGCGCCGCACCTGCCGCGGGGCCTTCAGATCGTGGTAGCACTCGGCGGCGTCGGCGGCGAACCGGTCGTACGAGTAGAAGCCGAGCCAGGACGGATCGGCGTCGCCCTCGCGCGAGCGCTCCAGCCAGCCCTCCGCCGCCTTCAGCGCCGCGCCGGCCGCTGCCGAGTCACCGGCGCGTGCGTGCGCCCGTGCTTCGACCAGCCGGAAGAAACTCATCGTACGGGCGGTCGCCAGGCCCCTGTTGCGCTCGACCGCCGCCTGCGCGAGGTCCACCCCCTCGTCCCCGAAGCCCCGGTAGACCGCCTGGAGCGACATCGAGGCCAGGACATATCCCCCGAGCGGGACATCGGCGGCCGCGCGGGCGAGCCGCAGCGCCTGGATGTAGTAGCGCTGGGCGGCCTCCTGCTGGCCGGTGTCGAAGGCCATCCACCCGGCCAGCCTGGTCAGTTCGGCGGTCGCGCCGAAGAGTCCGCGGCCCACCTCGTCGGAGTACGAGCCGAGGAGCAGCGGGGCCGCGTCCACCCGCAGGCACTCGGGCACCATCGACGAACGCCAGTCGCCGCCGCCGTACTTGGAGTCCCAGCGCCGGGCGTCCTCGGCGGCCTCCCGCAGTTTGGTGACATCGCTGTGCCCGACGCGCAGCGCGGCCGGGTCCGCCAACTCCTCGGCGCCCCGCTCGACCGAGGAGTCGGCGGGTGTTATCAGCCATCGCGAAGCGGGGGTCGCATATGCCGTGACCGCGAAGGACCCGGCGAGCGACTGCCATATCCCGCCACTCCCGGCCCGGCGGCCCGCGAGGTCCAGCCGGTAGAGATCGGTCGCCGACACCACGGCCGAGCTGACATCCCGGTGGAAGGCGAGGCCGACCTCGGGGGCCGGATCCGCGTCCGCGAGTCCTATCTCGTGCAGTGGTACGGGCCGGCCCAGCTTGGCGCCGATCGCCGCCGCGATCAGATGGGGGGCGGCGCCCTGCGGCACCATGCCCTTGGAGACCCACCTGGCCACGGATGTCTTGTCGTACCGAAGCGTCAGACCGCGCTGGGCGCCGAGGTCGTTGACCCGTCGCGCCAGTCCGGCGTTGCTGATTCCCGCGACGGCGAGAACCGTGCCGAGTTTGTCGTTCGGCCCGCGTAGCTCCCTGGACATGCGCCACCCCTCGACACACAGACGGCCGCCGTGTCGCGGCGACTCGTCCTGTCCGAGAAGCCGTGCACGGCATTCGTAAACCCAGCGTAGTTCGCCGCATCCCTACCGTTAAGGGGTGATGTTCCGGATGGCGGGATTGTTGCCCGCGCGGAGCGCTCTCCAGACGGGCGACGATCACCGCCCGTGCTCCCGGTGTGTGGCCGTGCGCCCGGCCGTGCGCTCTGGTCCGGCCGTCCCGCGCGGTCTTCCATGGGGAGTGCGTGGGTCGGCCCACTGCACAGGATCCAGTGGGCTGGGGGATACGGCCGCCTCAATCCCCGCGGGCGGCCGACCGGTCCGGGAGGCGTACGGCGTCTCCCGGACCGATGCGCTCCGCGGCCCGTCGGCACCCCTTCCCGCACAGATGCCACTCCGCCAGAATGGCTGGATGACGACCCTCGTCGGGCAAGACCGAATGGCCTTTGCCGGGGGCGCATTCGCATATGGGTGCGCGCTTCCGTACCCCCTCCGGTACGCCGTTGTCATGGCAGCATGGTCCTGAACGCCCCAGTGGGCGCTCAGTTGTCCACAGCCTGTGGAGGCGGCGATGCGGTGGTTGGTGGGGTGGAGCAGTACTGCCGCGAGCTTCGGCACCGCCGGTTCGGTGGGCAGCGCTGACGAGGGGCGCACGGTCCACCCCGTCGGCTCCCAGCTGCTCTGGGGCGATCCCGACCCCCTCTGGGCGGTCGGTGACTGGCGGCCCGACGAAGTACGGGTCATCTCGGTCGACCCCTTCACCCGCCTTGCTGTGCTGGGGTGTTGCGCGGCGACCGACGAGGAGCTGCGGGTCGGTCTGTTCGCCGCGCGCGGTGGTGCGCTGCGTCATCTCACCTCCTGGGCGGGCAGCTACACGGTCGTCGTGCAGTCCGGCCGCCGGGTCACCGTCATCGGCGACCTGGCCGGCGCGCGCCCCGTCTTCCACACCCCCTGGGCCAACGGCACCGCGTACGCCACCGCCGCCCTGCCGCTCGCCGATCTGGTCGAAGCCCAGCTGGACATCGGCCACTTGGCGGCGCTGCTCGCCTGCCCCGACGTACCGGAGGCGCTGCGCGACTCGACGCCCTACGCGGGGGTGCGGCGCATCCCGCCGGGCCACGCCCTCATCCTCCGGGAGGGCTCCCGGGAGATCACCGGGTACGAGCAGGTGGCATCGCTCGCCGTGGCGGCGGCCCAGGTCGACCCGGACCGGGCCGTGGACGGCGTACGGGACGCGCTCGTCGAAGCCGTACGCGCCCGGCTCACCGCCCCCCGACACGCGCCCGAAAGGCTGCCGCCCGACCCGGGCCCGGTCCCGGGAATGGGCCCGGCCGAACGGCGCGCGGCCCGCGGGGCCCCCGCCCCGGGAATCGGCGCCGATCTCTCCGGCGGCAGCGCCTCCGCCACCCTGACGCTCCTCGCGGCCGGGCTGCCCGGCGTACCGGGCACGATCCTCGGCCATGGCACCGGCGCGGGGGAACGCCTCCTCGCCGTCACCTTCAACGACCTCTCCGCGCGCGGCCACGCACCCGAACTGGAACGGGCGGGCGCCATCGCGGCCAATCCACGCCTGCACCATGTGGTGGTCGCGGGCGGCGAGGAGTCGCTGCCGTACGCCGATCTGGAGTCGGGCCCGCTGACCGACGAGCCGGGCCCCTCGCTGATCTCGTCGGAGCGCCACCGGCTGCGGCTCGCCGCGGGCAGCGCGGACCACCTGGTGGGGGACGGCGCACGGCAGGTGCTCGACGCGCACCCCGCGCGCCTGGCCGACCTGCTGATGGACCGCCGCAGACGCCATCTGGTCAAACCGGTCGCGGCGCTGGCCAGGGCGGACGGTTCGGTCCTCATCCCCTTCACCGTCTACCGCGCCGCACGCAGATTGGCCCGCACCCCGTACCGCACGGGCATCGAGGCGGCGGCCGTCCTGCTGCGCGACCGCGAGGTCCAGCACACCGCCGAAGGCTCCACGCTGGATGCCTCGCTGGCGGCCCTCACCTGGTCACGGCCGGGGCCGGCCGCGCGCTGGCTGACCGGTGAGGCGCTCGCGGAAGTCTCCGTACGCCTCCAGGAGTCGGCGCTGCGCCCCACCTCGGTGCAGCGACCCGGCGAGGCCCGCGCCCGCGCGGCGCTCGCCCGGTACGCGGCGGACCACCGGGTCTTCGAACAGGCCGCGGAGGTGCGGAGCCAGCGGCTGCACGCGCCGTTCCTCGACAACCAGGTGGTACGGGCGGCCCGGCTGCTCCCCGAATCGCTGCGGGTCCAGCCCGGCGCACGGGCCGAGATCCTCCGTACGGTGCTGGCCGGCGCGGGCATCCACGATCTGCCCGCAGGCTGGGGCGCCCCGTCCCACACGACCGCGAATGCCGCGTCCCGGAAGGGGCTGCGCGCCTCGCTCCCCACGCTGATCGCGCTGTTCGACGCCCCGCTGCTCGCGGACGCCGGCCTGATCGAGGCGCGGGTGGTCCGCAAGGCCCTGCGCGCGGCGGCGGAGGGGGAGCGGCTGCCGCTCGACGGGCTCGCCGACCTGGTCTCCACCGAGCTGTGGCTGCGCAGGCTGCTGGCCAGGCGCGGCAGTTGCTGGACAGGGACGGCGGCCCCGAAGCAGCGGGCGGTGGCGGGCGGAGTCGTACCGCGGCGGAGCCTTTAGGGAAGCGGCCTGCCGGGAGCGGGACTTGGCCGGGGCGGGTTGGCCGACGGGTCGGGCCGGGTCGGGTCGTATTGGTCGGGCGTGGCGGTATGGGCGCTGTGGGTGGTCTCGGTGCCGCGAGTGGGCTCGGTGTCGGGGGCTGCGGATCCCGGGCCGGCCGGTGTCGGCTCCGTGGGATGGCCCTGGGGCCGGGCCGGCCGGTGTCGGCTCTGCGAGTGGTCGGGGGCCCTGGATCAGGGGCCCGGTCCTGGGTGCGGGCAGGCCGGTCTCCGCTCCGGGCGGAGCCGGTTCAGGTGGCGCGGGACGGGCCCCGGTCAGCGGCAGCTGATCCGTGACTGCGCCCAGTCGGCCACCGCCACCGAGCCGAACGGTCCGCTCCGTTCGACCACGAGCCGGAGCGTACGGAAACCGGCGATCCCGACCCGTACGGGCACGGCCGGGTCGTCGCCGTGCACCACGGGCGAACTCCACAGCCGGGACGTGTCCCCGTACACCGAGAAGCGCACCGCTCCGAGCCCCAGCGACATGTCGTCCACCCCGGCCAGCGCCTGATAGGTGGAGCACTGCCGGTTGAGCTGGATGGTCACGCTGGACGGGGCGTGGACGCTGATGCCGCGGTTGTACTCGGTACCCCGCATGGCCAGGGAACGGCGCTGCCACACCGGGCCGCTGTCCTTGAGGCTGAGCTCGGGCTCGGTGTGGTCGCCGAGCAGCGAGTAGGCGAGGGCGCCGACCTGGTAGACGGCGGGCGCCGGCGGGGGCGGTGGGGTCGGCGTCGGGGTCGGCTTCGGAGTGGGGGTCGGCTTGGGCGGCGGCGTGGGCCTCGGGGTCGGTTTCGGTGCCGGCGCGGGGGGCTTGGGCGTGGCTTTCGGAGGCGCGGGCGTGGGCTTCGGCTTGGGCGCGGGCGCCGGGGGAGCGGGCGGTGCCTTCGGCCGCGGGGGCGGAGGCGTCGGCTCGGGCGGTACGACGGGGTGGGTGGCGGGGGGAGCCGCGTGCGGCGCCGGCTTGGGGGCATCGCTGCCCGACAGCGCGAACGCCAGACCGGCGGCGGCCGCCACCACCACACCGGCTGCGATACCGGCCTTGGCGGGCATCCCGAGCCCCTCGGAAGCGGCGGCCCCGCCGCCCGCGGAACTCCCGCCGGACGCGGCGGCCCCGGCCCCGGCGGCCCCTGCCGCACCGCCCGCGACGAACCCGGCGGCCTTGAGGGCGGACCCTCCGGCGAACCAGCCGATGACGGCGACCGGAACGAGCGCGGGAATCCCGGCGTTGACGTCCTTGAGCTCGCCCACCGCGACCCGGCACCTGGCGCACTCCTCCAGATGCTTCCGCAGGCCCCGCTCGGCGCGCATCCGCAGACCACCACGGGCGTAGGCGCCGAGCCGGTCCGCGTACTGCGCGCAGTCACCGCCCGCCGTGAGCGTCTGGCTCACATGGGCCTGGAGGTAGGCCTGCTTGAGCCCTTCACGGGCCCGGCTGGCCAGCACCGCGGTGGCGTTGGCCGTCAGCCCGAACAGCGGGGCGACATCGCTCGGCGACTCCTCCTCCACCGTGGTGTGCCAGAGAACCGCCTGCCAGCGCTCGGGCAACGAACGGAACGCCTCCATGGCCAGCGACTTCTCGGCGATCTGCATGGCCCGGACGTCGGCACCCAGATCCAGCGTGTCCTGGTCGGACACCTCGGACGACGCCGACCTGGCCGCCTGGTCGGCGAAGAGGGCGAAGTCCTCGACCAGTTGCTCCCGCTTGGCGGTCTTCGTCCATGCCGCCGCGACCCGGCGCACCGTGGTCAGCAGATACGCCCGCACCGCCTGTTCCGGCCCGGCCCCGCGCCGTACCGCCTGCAGGGTGCGCGCGAACACCTCGGCCGTCAGGTCGTCGGCGGTGTGTGCGTCGCGGCAGCACGTACGCGCGTACCGGCGCACCGCGTCGGAGTGCCGGCGGAACAACTCCTCGTAGGCGCTGTCCGTGCCCTCACCGCCATCGGTGCCGTCGGGGCCGCTGACCTGCTCCCGCATCTGCGCGATCAGTTCGGCGTCCGAAGGCGGCAGGTCCAGGGAGCGCGGTGGCGGAAGCACACCACTGCCGCCGCCCTCACGCTGCTGGGGCACGCTCGCCGCCCACCCGGCACCCGGAGCACCGCTCTGCGCGGTCTGCCCCGACTGCGCGGTGTGCCCCTGCCGTCCCGACTGTCCTGGCTGCCCGGCCTGCGCCGCCTGCCCCGACTGCGCGGTCTGCTCCGGCTGCGCCGCCCGCCCCGATTGCGCGGTCTGCCCCGACTGCGCTGCCTGCCCGGCCTGTTCCGGTTGCGTGGCCTGTTCCGGTTGCCCGGCCTGTCCCGGCTGACCGTCCTGCGCGGAGGCGCTCCTGGGCACCTGCCCCGGGCCCTGTCCGGGCAGCCGCTGCACCCCACCGGCCTCGCCGAGTGGTTCGTCCCGCCCCTCAACGCTCATCGCGGAAAGCCCCCGTAGACACCCTCGGACCAGAACACCGGCCAAGACTGACACAGAGCGGACTACAACCGGCCACCCGCACTCAGCAACCACTCGTCCGGGGGGTTTTCCCGAATCGGAGCACTAACCCTCACCCAATGGGGGAAGGGTCAACCAGTTGTCCCAGAGGCCGGATGAGTGGCCGCAGCACGACGAGCCGCGACCGGACAGCCATCAACGCCGCAAACCCGGCCGCTGCTGGGGCCGCAAGCCCGCCCGCCGCTGACACCGCGAGCCCGCCCGTCGCTGACACCGCGAGTACGGCCACCACCGGCCCCGAGACGGCAGCCCGTGTCCCCGCGCTCACGCCGGACGGGGCCGTAGCCCCTCCAGCAGGATGTCGAGCAGCCGTGAGGAGGCGGCCGCCTGCTGCACCGGGTCGGGCAGCGTCGGCGCCGCCGTGGCTATCACCAGGAGTACGTCTGCCACGGTCACATCACTCCGCAACTCACCCGCTGTGTGCGCCCGGTCCACCAGCCGCCCCACGACCTCCAGCAGCTCCACGGCTCCCGTGCTGTCATCGGCAGCGCCGGACGGGGCACCACCTCCCGACGGCCGGTCCACGGGCCCGCCGTCGGCCCTGGGCGCCGGCCGCTGCTGGGGCACGCGTGTCTCCTGCGGCGAGGCACCTGTCCCCGACGTCAACGAGGGCCCGCCGAGCGAGGCGTCACCGATCTCGGCCG
Organism: Streptomyces sp. NPDC059398; assembly: GCF_042751845.1. Taxonomy (NCBI): domain Bacteria; kingdom Bacillati; phylum Actinomycetota; class Actinomycetes; order Kitasatosporales; family Streptomycetaceae; genus Streptomyces; species Streptomyces sp. NPDC059398. The sequence continues at coordinate 52,901 of NZ_JBHYWP010000040.1, forward strand.
CTTCGGCCACCCCCACACGGAGCACGTGCGGCGGCAGTAACCGCCCCGCGCCCGAGGCCACCGACGTCCGCAGGAACCGGGAGAGCGCCGACCACGGCTCGTCCTCCTGCCCAAGTGCCGTACGGGCCTGCTCCGTCAGACGGGAGGTCTCCTCCTCCGCTATCCGGTTGACCAGGACGTCCTTGCTCGGGAAACGGCGGTAGACCGTCCCGACCCCGACTCTCGCCCGGCGCGCCACATCTTCCATCGGCGCCCCGTACCCGAGCTCGCCGAACACCTCGCGGGCGGCCCGCAGTACGTGCTCCAGATTGCGCTGTGCGTCCACGCGCAGGGGCGCCGAGCGCGCGACCGTGCCCGCCCCTGTCCGTCCACCGCCGTCAGCCGGTACAGCGGCCTGCCAATGAGCGTCCTGAATGTGCATATGCGATCCCCCGGTAATGATGTCTCCCCCCGGAGACTCCCCGCCTGGTCCCCCCGGGGCTCCGACCCGACACCCCGGCGAACTACGAACATAGTTGAGCAAGGGGCGATTCAGAAGGGGGTAGTTCCGCACGGAGCGCCCCCCGATCGGAGTATGAGCCTGGACTCTCCCTATTCCGCCCCCGTTCCCCCTCCCCGTCCCACCCGCTGACCTGCGGCCCTTCCCTTCACGCCGGGAAACGCCGCGCTGCGGCGCGCCGGTGATCTCCGGTCACACAATTTGTCGGGCCTGTGGACAAAGTCGATCGCCCGTTGCCTCATGGGACAGTGACTGCTCCCCTCTCCCACGAGACGAACCCCGGGCCGGACCAGGGACCCAGGGCCGGCACCCGCATCCTCGTCGTCGGCGGCGGCTATGTCGGTCTGTACACGGCGCTGCGTCTCCAGCGGAAGCTGAAGGGCGGCGAAGCAGAGATCACCGTGGTCAGCCCCGACCCCTATATGACGTATCAGCCGTTCCTCCCGGAGGCCGCCGCCGGCTCCATCTCGCCCCGCCACGTCGTCGTGCCGCTCCGCCGGGTCCTCGACAGGTGCCGCATCGTCATCGGTGAGGCCACCGCCATCAACCACGCCGCGCGCACCGCGAGCGTCACCACCCTCGCGGGCTCCGAGGACGGCACCGGCGGCATGGAGATCGGCTACGACGAACTCGTCCTCGCCCCGGGGTCCGTCTCCCGCACGCTGCCGGTCCCGGGCCTCGCCGAGTACGGCATCGGCTTCAAAAGCATCGAAGAGGCCATCGGTCTGCGCAACCACGTCATCGAGCAGATGGACATCGCCTCGTCCACCCGCGACCCCGCGGTCCGCGACGCCGCGCTGACCTTCGTCTTCGTCGGCGGCGGCTACGCGGGGGTCGAAGCCCTCGCCGAGCTGGAGGACATGGCGCGCTACGCGTCCCGCTACTACCACAACGTGGATCGCGACGACATGAGCTGGATCCTCGTGGAGGCCGCCGACCGCATCCTCCCCGAAGTCGGCCACGAGATGGGCCAGTACGCCATCCGCGAGCTGCGCAACCGCAACATCGACGTACGCCTGGAGACCCGGCTGGACAGCTGCGACCACCGGGTGGCCGTGCTGAGCGACGGCGCCCGCTTCCCCAACCGGACCCTCGTCTGGACCGCGGGCGTCAAACCGAACCCGGTCATCGCCGCATCCGACCTCCCGCTCAACGACCGCGGCCGGGTGCGCTGCACCCCGCAGCTCAAGGTCGAAGGGACCGCCCACGCCTGGGCGGCGGGCGACGCGGCGGCCGTTCCCGACCTCACATCGGACGAGCCCGGCAGGGAGACCGCCCCCAACGCGCAGCACGCCGTACGCCAGGCGAAGGTCCTCGCCGAGAACATCATCGCCTCGCTGCACGGCAGACCCCTCACCAACTACGAGCACGCCTACGCGGGTTCGGTCGCCTCACTCGGGCTCCACAAAGGCGTCGCCCACATCTACGGGCGGAAGGTGAAGGGCTACCCTGCCTGGTTCATGCACCGCGCGTACCACCTCAGCCGTATACCCACCTTCAACCGGAAGGCCAAGGTCCTCGCCGAGTGGACGCTCGCCGGGCTCTTCAAGCGCGAGATCGTTTCGCTCGGTTCGCTGGAACACCCGCGGGCCGAATTCGAATGGGCCGCCGGCGGCGACCGCCCGCCGCGGGACTGACGCCGAGAGTGCCGCCGGTCACACGGGGCGTGTGACCATAGGTGCGCGCAGACCCGTACAGAACACCCCGTACGACCCGGATCCCCCCGCCGGTGAGCAGCAGGTCCCAGCCGTCCCGTCACGACAAACGAGGCTTGAAAAGCAGTGAACTTCACGCGCTGGAGCGCCCGGCTCCCCGGAACACAGCGCCGCGCCGCCGCGCGGGCCGACCACAGTTCCGTGCCAGCAGCCCGCGGTGAGTCCGCCCAGCCCCCCACGCCGGAAGCCGAGTTGACCTCCGACACCGCCCAGCTCCCCACGCTGGACGAACTCTCGGTCCGGGAGATCCTCGGCAGCCTGCCCGCGCTGGTCGCCCTGGTGTACGGGACCGAGCACCGCGTCGCGTACGTCAACGACGCCTACACCGCGGCCTTCGGCCCCCGCTCCACCGGCTCCCGCGGAGCCGACGAACTGCCCGAACTGGACGAGCTGGGCCTCTTCCCCCTGATGGACCAGGTGCTGCGCAGCGGAACCCCACGTACCGTCAAGTCCCGCCGGGTGCAGTCCGGTCCGGGCACCGGCTCGTACACCGTGACCTGCACCCCGGTCCCCCACCTCCTGGAGCAGGGCGGCGTTCTCGTCTTCGCCGCCGATGTGTCCGACCACGCCGACGCGGCCGAACGGCTGCGGACCAGCGAACGCAGACAGCGCGAAACCGCCGTCACCCTCCAGCACTCACTGCTCCCCCAGGAGCTGGAACAGCCCGACGACCTGCGTATCGCGGCCACCTACCAGGCGGGCGGCACGGACGCGGCCGTCGGTGGTGACTGGTACGACGTGATCACCCTCGGCGCCGGGCGCACGGCCCTGGTCATCGGCGATGTCATGGGCCGGGGGGTCCGGGCCGCCGCGGTGATGGGCCAGCTCCGCACGGCCGTCCGCGCCTATGCCAGGCTCGACCTGCCCCCGCACGAGATCCTGCAGCTCCTGGACGGCCTCGCCTCCGAGATCGACCCGAACCAGATCGCCACCTGCCTCTACGCGGTCCACGACCCCAATGAAGGACGCCTGGTCTATGCGTCGGCCGGCCATCTGCCCGTGCTGGTCAGGGACGAGGACGGCACGGTACGCCGCGCCGCCGACCCGACCGGGCCGCCGCTCGGGACGGGCGGCTGGCAGCACACATCGGACTCGATCGCGCTGCCGCCCGGCTCCGCCGCAGTGCTCTACACCGACGGTCTGGTGGAGCGCCGGGGCGAGGACATCGATGACGGCGTGGCCGCTCTGGAGCGTGCGCTGTCCGGCGCGTCCGGCGCCCCGCAGGTCGTCTGCGACCGGCTGATCCGCTCGCTGGGTGTCACGGCGGAGCACGACGACGACGTGGCGGTCCTGGTCGTCCAGCACCCGGCGCGCACCGGCCCGGCCGCCGAGCTGTTCCACAACGCGGCGCTGGACCTGCTGGGCGGGGTGGAGGCGGCTCCGCGTGCACGGGCCTTCGCCTCCGGTGTGCTGACCTCCTGGAGGTTTCACGTGGAACTGCACGATCTGGGCGTCCTCGCGGCCAGCGAACTCGTCGCCAACTCCCTCCAGCACGGCACCCCGCCGATGCGGCTGCGGCTCCGCAGGACCGACCGCCGGCTGATCATCGAGGTGACGGATGGCGACGACCATCTGCCGCGCCGCCGCCGCGCGGAAGCCGCCGACGAGGCGGGCCGGGGTATCTCGATCATCGCGACGATTGCCTCGTCCTGGGGCTCCCGCCGTACACCGGGCGGCGGAAAGGCGGTCTGGTGCGAGTTCGCCCTCCCCGACAGCACAGCGGACCACCCGGGCCAGCTCCCGTAGGCCCGAGTGGCCCGAGTGGCCCGAGTGGCCCGAGTGGCCCGCCAGAACCGCTGGCGGGCCGACCGATGTCAGTACGGGGCGGCTGCGGGCTCCGGCAGATGCGTGGCCACGACCCGCGAACCGTGCCCGAGCGACGGATTGTCCTGTACGGGGCTGAGCCGCCGCCCCAGTCGCAGCGCCAGGGTGGTGATCCCGAGCGAGAACACCACGAAGGTCGCGATGTACACCAGGTGCGCCGAGGCCCCCATCGGTCCGCCGACCGCAGGCCCGATGGCCAACGCCAACTGCTTGACCAGCGCGAAGGCCGAGTTGTACTGACCGACCATGGAGCCGGGAGCCAGATCGGCGACCAGCGGCGCGACGGTCGGGGACAGCATGGACTCACCGAGCCCGAACAGCGCGTACGTCGAGATGAACGCGGCCGTCGCCATGGTCTGGCTGCCGTGCCCGAGCCCTGCGTACCCCGCGATGACCCAGGCGAACGCCCAGATGAGCCCCACCGCTGAGATCACCCGCGAGCGCCGCCGCCTCTCCACGACCTTCAGCACCACGAACTGGGCGACGACAATCACGGCCGTATTGGCCGCAAGCGCGATTCCGAGCGTCGAGGGCTGAATTCCAGCGGCTTCGGTCCCATAAGCGGCAAGGCCGGACTCGAATTGTCCGTAGCAGGCGAAGAAAATGACAAAGCCGAGAACGCAGAGCTGCACCATGGCCCGGTGCCGCAGTAGAGCGCGCACCCCGCCACCCTGGGGCTGGGGTGCCAGCTCAAGCCCGGGAGTACGCGGCAGCCGGACGGTGGCCGCGATCCCGGCGAGCGCCAGGAACATCACGGCCTCGATGGCGAAAAGCAGCGTGAAGCTGCTGGGCCGGCTCGCGTCGACCAGCTGGCCGCCGACGAGTCCGCCGATGCCGAGCGTCAGGTTCTGCAGGAAGAACTGCATGGTGAAGGCGCGGGTCCGGGTGGACGGGCTGGAGCACCAGACGATCATCGTCGCGAGAGCCGGCTGCATGACGGCCGTCCCGGCGCCGAGCAGGGCGGCCGACAGCACGACCGTCACCACTCCGGCCGAGAGCCCCATGCTCATCGCTCCGGTCGCGGCCAGCACCGCGGCCCCCACCAGGACGGGCAGCGGGCCGCGGCGGTCGATCAGCCGGCCGGTGAAGGGCAGGACGACCAGGGCGGCCACCGCGAAGACGGCTAGCACGGCCCCGGCCGTACTCGATCCGAGCTCCCGCACCTGCGACACATAGATGTACAGATACGGAACGGTGAACCCGATGCCGAACGCGCTCAGCGCGGTACCTGTCTGGATCCGACGCATCGCGGCACCCATCGCCTTGGTCACCACTCACCCACCTCTCGAAGTTGAAGACTTCAATGCTAAAGTTAGAACCTCAACAATACACACTGAAGAACTTCAACGCCAACGGCTTACGTGGGATACTCCCCGGCATGCCAGAGTCCCCCGGCCCGCAGGAGCCGACCCTCGACGAGCAGATCGCCGCCTACCAGCGCGAATTCCGAGACCTCGACCCCCAGGTCGAGAAGGTGGTCTCGGCTCTCGGCCGGCTGAACCGGCGGATGAACGTCGCGTACGGGCGCCAGGTCGCCGACCTCGGCATCAGCAACACGGAGTGGGAGGTGCTGAAGACCCTGGTCCTGGCGGGCGCCCCGTACCGGATGGGCCCGGGGGAGCTGGCGAAGCGCCTTGGCCTGACCCCCGCCGCCATGACCCACCGCATCGACCGGATGGCGGGGGAGGGCCTCGTCACCCGCGACCGGGACGAGAACAACCGGGTCCGGGTCATCGTCGAGGTCACGGACGAGGGGCGGGCGAAGTGGCTGGAGGCGATGCGGATGGCCACGACCTTCGAGGAGGACCTCCTCCAGGACCTGACCGGCCGGGACCGCGCGGCCCTCGGTGAGATGCTGACCATCCTGCTGCGCAGGGTGGAGGACGCCCAGCCGGACGCGGGCGGCCGCCTCACGGACCTGGACTGAGCTTCTCCACTCGTCTTCAGCGGCCCGGGAACGCTTAACCCCGGCTCAGAACAATGGGGTTGACAGGGGCGCCGACCCCGGTTGACGTGCCACCGGCCGATCTGTAAGGTTCTTCGAGTTGTCACGGGGCCGGAACGGTTCTGCGACAACCACTCCCGCCGCTCATGCGGCAACAAACTTCAGCACGATCTCCCGTCGGGAGCAATTTCGGCATGCCGGAATTCATTCTCGACGACCGGTGGGACCCGATTATGAGTCACCCGGGAAATCCGCTAGAGTTTGAAACGTCGGAACGGCCCAACGGCCGGGATGGCAAACCCCGCTGACTGGGGGTCAGGCCCGAAAGGATCTGATAGAGTCGGAATCGCCGGAAAGGGAAACGCGAAAGCGTGGAACTGGAAAGCACCCGGCCGGCCGGGAATCGGACACGAAAGAGTCTGATAGAGTCGGAAACGCAAGACCGAAGGGAAAAGCCCGGAGGAAAGCCCGAGAGGGTGAGTACAAAGGAAGCGTCCGTTCCTTGAGAACTCAACAGCGTGCCAAAAGTCAACGCCAGATATGTTGATACCCCGGCCCACCTCTGGTGGGTTGGTGGTTCCTTTGAAAAAGACCTGGCTGGATCTTCGGATCCGTCAGGCAACACACAGCGAGGACGCTGTGGACAGTCGGCCTTATTCCGGTCGATTGTCCCGCTCAACGCGATGTGCAACCCGATTACGGGTGAACATTCACGGAGAGTTTGATCCTGGCTCAGGACGAACGCTGGCGGCGTGCTTAACACATGCAAGTCGAACGATGAAGCCTTTCGGGGTGGATTAGTGGCGAACGGGTGAGTAACACGTGGGCAATCTGCCCTTCACTCTGGGACAAGCCCTGGAAACGGGGTCTAATACCGGATAATACTTTCTCCTGCATGGGAGGGGGTTGAAAGCTCCGGCGGTGAAGGATGAGCCCGCGGCCTATCAGCTTGTTGGTGGGGTGATGGCCTACCAAGGCGACGACGGGTAGCCGGCCTGAGAGGGCGACCGGCCACACTGGGACTGAGACACGGCCCAGACTC
>NZ_JBHYWP010000040.1:61247-63532 GCF_042751845.1 Streptomyces sp. NPDC059398
CTGTGTCTTCGGTATGCCGGCCCCAGTGCACTCGCCCTTTGTGGGTGGGGTGATGGGTGGTTGGTCGTTGTTTGAGAACTGCACAGTGGACGCGAGCATCTGTGGCCAAGTTTTTAAGGGCGCACGGTGGATGCCTTGGCACCAGGAACCGATGAAGGACGTGGGAGGCCACGATAGTCCCCGGGGAGCCGTCAACCAGGCTTTGATCCGGGGGTTTCCGAATGGGGAAACCCGGCAGTCGTCATGGGCTGTCACCCATGCCTGAACACATAGGGCATGTGGAGGGAACGAGGGGAAGTGAAACATCTCAGTACCCTCAGGAAGAGAAAACAACCGTGATTCCGGGAGTAGTGGCGAGCGAAACTGGATGAGGCCAAACCGTATGTGTGTGATACCCGGCAGGGGTTGCGCATGCGGGGTTGTGGGGTTGCACTTCAATAGTCTGCCGGCTGTTGGGCGAGTCAGAAACCGTTGGTGTAGGCGAAGGACATGCGAAAGGTCCGGCGTAGAGGGTAAGACCCCCGTAGCTGAAACATTGACGGCTTGCTTGTGTGATTCCCAAGTAGCACGGGGCCCGAGAAATCCCGTGTGAATCTGGCGGGACCACCCGCTAAGCCTAAATATTCCCTGGTGACCGATAGCGGATAGTACCGTGAGGGAATGGTGAAAAGTACCGCGGGAGCGGAGTGAAATAGTACCTGAAACCGTGTGCCTACAAGCCGTGGGAGCGTCGCTCATGTTCTTCGGAATGTGGGTCGTGACTGCGTGCCTTTTGAAGAATGAGCCTGCGAGTTAGCGGTGTGTAGCGAGGTTAACCCGTGTGGGGAAGCCGTAGCGAAAGCGAGTCCTAAGAGGGCGTTTGAGTTGCACGCTCTAGACCCGAAGCGGAGTGATCTAGCCATGGGCAGGTTGAAGCGGCTGTAAGAGGTCGTGGAGGACCGAACCCACCAGGGTTGAAAACCTGGGGGATGACCTGTGGTTAGGGGTGAAAGGCCAATCAAACTCCGTGATAGCTGGTTCTCCCCGAAATGCATTTAGGTGCAGCGTCGTGTGTTTCTTGCCGGAGGTAGAGCACTGGATAGGCGATGGGCCCTACCGGGTTACTGACCTTAGCCAAACTCCGAATGCCGGTAAGTGAGAGCGCGGCAGTGAGACTGTGGGGGATAAGCTCCATGGTCGAGAGGGAAACAGCCCAGAGCATCGACTAAGGCCCCTAAGCGTACGCTAAGTGGGAAAGGATGTGGAGTCGCAGAGACAACCAGGAGGTTGGCTTAGAAGCAGCCATCCTTGAAAGAGTGCGTAATAGCTCACTGGTCAAGTGATTCCGCGCCGACAATGTAGCGGGGCTCAAGCGTACCGCCGAAGTCGTGTCATTCCAGCACATACCCCCAACGGGGGCTGGGATGGGTAGGGGAGCGTCGTGTGCCGGGTGAAGCAGCCGTGGAAGCGAGTTGTGGACGGTTCACGAGTGAGAATGCAGGCATGAGTAGCGATACACACGTGAGAAACGTGTGCGCCGATTGACTAAGGGTTCCTGGGTCAAGCTGATCTGCCCAGGGTAAGTCGGGACCTAAGGCGAGGCCGACAGGCGTAGTCGATGGACAACCGGTTGATATTCCGGTACCCGCTTTGAAACGCCCAGTACTGAGCCCATTAATGCTAAGGCCGTGAAGCCGCCCTGATCTCTTCGGAGTTGAGGGGAGTGGTGGAGCCGCTGAACCAAGGTGGTAGTAGGTAAGCGATGGGGTGACGCAGGAAGGTAGTCCAGCCCGGGCGGTGGTTGTCCCGGGGTAAGGGTGTAGCCCGTCATCTAGGTAAATCCGGATGACGTTAAGGGTGAGACCTGATGCCGAGCCGATTGTGGTGAAGTGGATGATCCTATGCTGTCGAGAAAAGCCTCTAGCGAGTTTCATGGCGGCCCGTACCCTAAACCGACTCAGGTGGTCAGGTAGAGAATACTGAGGCGTTCGGGTGAACTATGGTTAAGGAACTCGGCAAAATGCCCCCGTAACTTCGGGAGAAGGGGGGCCACACCTGGTGATGGGCTTTACGCCTTGAGCTGGGGGTGGCCGCAGAGACCAGCGAGAAGCGACTGTTTACTAAAAACACAGGTCCGTGCGAAGCCGTAAGGCGATGTATACGGACTGACGCCTGCCCGGTGCTGGAACGTTAAGGGGACCGGTTAGTCATTCTTCGGGGTGGCGAAGCTGAGAACTTAAGCGCCAGTAAACGGCGGTGGTAACTATAACCATCCTAAGGTAGCGAAATTCCTTGTCGGGTAAGTT
>NZ_JBHYWP010000041.1:0-19046 GCF_042751845.1 Streptomyces sp. NPDC059398
GGGTGAACCCGTCCGGAGCCGCTCAGACGTCGGACGGGTTCACCCATCCGGGTCCCGCCCGTCGCAGGAGCGGCCGGTATCCGTTTCGATGGAACGCCGGTCCCCGCACTGTGCGGCGGCGTTCGGCCGGAGGCAGGAGCCGCGAAGCCGGAGGCAGGGACCGGGAGCCGGAGGCAGCGGACCGGGAAGCCGGTGACCGGGATCCGAGAGCCGAGAACGGAGAGCCATGCCAGACGCGCAGCCCCAGGGCGAGGGCGGTATCCACCGCTATGACGAGAAGACCTCCGGACGGCGCCCGGAGGGTCCGCCGCACCCGAGGAAGCCGGGTCTGGCGGAGACCGTCAAACGCACGCTGGCGGAGTTCAAGGAGGACAACCTCTCCGACTCCGCGGCGGCGCTGACCTACTACTCGGTCCTCTCCGTCTTCCCCGCCCTGATCGCGCTGGTCTCCCTCGTCGGCCTCGTCATGGATCCCAGGACCATCATCGACAAGGCCACGCACCTCATCAGCTCGATCGGCCCCGCCTCCGCGGTGAACACCTTCAAGGGCCCCATCGAGGGCCTCGCCTCGAACCGAGGCACCGGCATCGTCCTGCTGATCGTGGGCCTGGCCTCGGCGCTGTGGACGGCGTCCGGGTACGTGGGGGCCTTCATGCGGGCCTCCAACCGTATCTACGAGGTGGAGGAGGGCCGGGGCTTCCTCAAGCTGCGTCCGCTGCAACTGCTCGTCACCCTGATCCTGGTGCTCCTCCAGGCGCTCGTGCTGGTCGCCCTGGTCGTGACCGGCCCGCTCGCGAGGAAGGTGGGGTCGGCGATCGGGGCAGGCGACGCCGCGGTGACCGCGTGGAACTACGCCAAATGGCCCGTGCTGCTCATCGTCGTCGTGCTGATCTTCGGCATCCTCTACTACGCCTCACCCAACGCCCGCCTGAGAGGGCTCAAGGCGGTGCTCCCGGGTGCGGTGCTCGCCCTGGTCCTCTGGCTGGTCGCCTCAGTCGGGTTCGCCTTCTACGTGGCCAACTTCGGTTCCTACAACAAGACGTACGGGACCCTCGGCGGCATCATCGTCTTCCTGGTGTGGCTGTGGATCACGAACCTCGCCATTCTGCTGGGTGCCGAGTTCAACGCGGAGCGGGAGCGCAGCCGTCAGCTGGCCGAGGGCGTGCCGGGGGCGGAACGTGAACTCCAGGTGGACGAGCGTGACAAGCCCAGGCGCGACAAACGCTCCAGGACCGCATGACGTAACGGCATGTACCGGTACATACCGGCATGTACCGGCACCGCGGAGACCGGAGTGCGTGCGTGCGGGCGGAATCGGTCCCGGCAGGTATGCGGGTGGCATCGCACGGGGAAGGCGCCCTCCATGACACATGGACTGCCGGATGACATCAGTACCTGCCTGTTCGATCTCGACGGTGTCATCACCAAGACCGCCGTCGTGCACGCAGCCGCCTGGAAGGAGATGTTCGACGCCTTCCTCCAGGAGCGTGACGGCCCCGGCTTCCGTCCGTTCGACTCGGCGTCCGACTACGACGAGTACGTCGACGGGCGGCCCCGTGACGACGGTGTCCGTACCTTCCTGGCGTCCCGCTCCATCTCGCTCCCCGACGGAAGCAAGGACGACGGGCCGGAGCAGAACACGGTGCACGGCCTCGGCCTCCGCAAGAACGACCTGGTGCTGGAGAAGATCCGCACCCAGGGAGTCGACGCCTACCCGGGGTCCCTGAAGTACATCGAAGCCGTCAGAGCCGCGGGCCTGCGCACGGCTGTCGTCTCGTCCAGCACCAACTGCCGTGCGATCCTGCGGGCGGTCGGCGCCGAGTCACTCTTCGACGTACGCATCGACGGGGTGGTGGCCGCCGAGCGGAACATCCCCGGCAAGCCCGCCCCCGACACCTTCCTGGAGGCCGCGCGCGAACTGGGCGTCGGAGCCTCCGCGGCGGCGGTCTTCGAGGACGCCCTGGCCGGTATGGAGGCCGGGAGAGCCGGCCGCTTCGGGTATGTCGTGGGGGTCGACCGCGTCGGCCAGGCCGACGCGCTGCGGGCCCACGGCGCCGACCGGGTCGTCCAGGATCTCGCCGAGTTGGAGAACCGTACGTGATCACTCATTCCGCCTATGTGGTCGAGCCCTGGCAGCTGCGTGAGAGCGCGCTCGGTCTCGACGTACTCCCGCAGAGCGAGTCGGTGTTCTCGCTGTCGAACGGCCATATCGGCTGGCGGGGAAATCTTGACGAGGGGGAGCCGTACGGCCTGCCCGGCTCCTATCTGAACGGGGTGCACGAACTCCACCCGCTGCCCTACGCGGAGGCGGGGTACGGATACCCCGAGTCCGGCCAGACGGTCATCAACGTCACCAACGGGAAGATCATCAGGCTCCTCGTCAACGACGAGCCGTTCGATCTGCGGTACGGCAAACTCCACTCCCACGAGCGCGTACTCGACCTGCGCAGCGGTCTCCTGCGCAGGACCTGTGAGTGGACCTCACCCGCGGGCGGGACGGTCAGGGTGCGCTCGACCCGGCTCGTCTCCTTCACGCAGCGTGCCATCGCCGCGGTCCTCTACGAGGTGGAGCCGGTCGGCGAGGAAGTGCGCGTCGTCGTGCAGTCGGAGCTCGTGGCCAACGAACAACTGCCGCGCAACAGCGGGGACCCGCGCGGCGCCGCGGGCCCGGAGACCGTCCTGACCCCGGAGGAGGACTTCGCCGACGGGATGCGTCTGCGGCTGGTGCACTGCACCTCGCGCAGCGGGCTGCGGGTCGCGGCGGCGGCCGACCATGTCGTGCACGGCCCCGAGTCCGTCCGTACGAGCACGGAGAGCAGCGAGGACGTCAGCCGGCTGACCGTCACTTCGGTACTCGCCCCGGGGGAGCGCCTGCGGATGGAGAAGATGGTCTCCTACGGCTGGTCGGGGGTCCGCTCGCTGCCCGCTCTGCACGACCAGGTCGACGCGGCGCTCGCCGCGGCGCGCAGTACCGGCTGGGAGGGGCTGGCCCGGGACCAGCGGGCCTACCTCGACGAGTTCTGGGCCGGCGCGGACGTGGAGGTGGAGGGCGACGGCGAGATCCAGCAAGCGGTCAGGTTCGCCCTCTTCCATGTTCTGCAGGCCGGGGCACGAGCGGAGAAACGGGCCATCCCGGCCAAGGGACTGACCGGCTCCGGCTACGACGGCCACTCCTTCTGGGACACCGAGTCCTACGTACTGCCGCTGCTGACCTACACATCGCCGCGGGCGGTGCAGGAGGCGCTGCGCTGGCGCCACGAGACCCTGCCGGCCGCCCGGGACCGCGCGCGCCAGCTGGGCCTTGAGGGGGCCGCGTTCCCGTGGCGGACCATCGACGGCGCCGAGTGCTCGGCCTACTGGCCCGCGGGTACGGCGGCGTTCCATGTGAACGCCGACATCGCCGACGCCGTCGTACGGTACGTGTCCGCGACCGGCGACACGGAGTTCGAGCGTGAGGTGGGGGTGGACATCCTGGTGGAGACGGCCCGGCTGTGGAGCTCCCTCGGGCACCACGACCACCACGGGCGCTTCCATATCGACGGGGTCACCGGGCCGGACGAGTACAGCGCCGTCATGGACGACAACGTCTATACGAATCTGATGGCCCAGGCGAATCTGCACGCCGCCGCCGACATGGTCGAGCGCCATCCGGAGGAGGCCGGGCGGCTCGGAGCCGACGACGAGGAGAGCGCCGCCTGGCGGGACGCCGCCGAAGCCATGTCGGTGCCGTACAACGAGGAGCTGGGGGTGCATGAGCAGCACGCCGGATTCACCGGCCACCAGACCTGGGACTTCGCCGGAACGCCTCCCGACCATTATCCGCTGATGCTCCATCACCCCTACTTCGACCTGTACCGCAGGCAGGTCGTGAAACAGGCCGACCTCGTACTCGCCATGTACGTACGGGGTGACCGCTTCGACGCGGAGCAGAAGGCCCGCAACTTCGACTACTACGAACCCCTGACCGTCCGGGACTCGTCCCTGTCGGCCAGCCCCCAGGCGGTCATGGCCGCCGAGGTCGGCCATCTGCGGCTCGCCTACGACTACTTGGTCGAGGCGGCGCTGATGGACCTCGAAGACCGCGAGAACAACACCCGCGACGGGCTGCACATCGCCTCGCTTGCGGGCACCTGGACGGCTCTGGTCGCGGGATTCGGCGGTATGCGCCACCGGGGCGGGACGCTGGAGTTCGCCCCGAGACTGCCGGAGAAGTTCAGCCGTCTCGCCTTCAAGGTCAAGATCACGAACCGGTGCCTGCGGGTCGAGATCACGGGCTCCCAGGCCACGTACACCCTGTTGGAGGGTGGGTCGCTGGAGCTGCGCCACCACGGCGAACCGCTCACCGTCTCCCACGGGACACCGGAGGTCCGGAGCATCCCCCGTCTCGCCCTGCGGCCCGCGCCCCGGCAGCCCCACGGCAGGGAGCCCCACCACACCCCCTGACCCCGGGAAGGCCAGGGGGCGCGCCTCCGCTTGACCTTGACACGGTGGCAAGGTCTTCACTCCGTCCAGGAGGTGGTACCGATGACCATGCCAGGACAGGACCCGGGGACGGCGCGCGCCCTTCAGGCGTTGGAGGACAGCCGCTCGTCCGTACGGCTGCGCGCGGCGATGGCGGCCGGCTCGGCGCCCGACCCGGCGTTCATCGACAAGCTCGTCGAACGCTGCGGGAGCGAGCCGGACTTCTCCGTACGCGAGATGCTGACCTGGGCGCTCACCCGCCACCCGCCGTCCGCGACCGTCCCCGGCCTGGTGGGGCAGCTCCGTTCGGAGCGGCCGCAGGCGCGGAGCCAGGCTCTGCACACGCTCTCCAAGATCGGGGACCGGCGGGCCTGGCCGGCGATCACCCCGGCGCTTCTCGGCGACGCCGACGACGAGGTGGCGCGGAGCGCCTGGCGGGCAGCCGTGGTGCTGGTGCCCGAAGGTGCGGAGCCCGGGCTGGCCGCCGTACTGTCGGCCCAGCTCGGTCGCGGCGGACGGGAGACGCAGCTCAGCCTCAGCCGGGCGCTGATCGCGCTCGGTGAGATGGTGGTGCCGGAGCTGCGCGCCGCGATGGAGGATCCCGACCCTGGCGTACGCGCGCACGCGTCCGCCACGGAACGGCTGTTGCGCGACCCGGAGGCCGCGTTCGAGTCGGCGGTCGAGGAGGCGAAGCGTGTCGTGGCCCTCGGCCCCACGGTCGGCCAGGAGGGGTGACAGGCAGTGCTGATCGGTGAGGTGGCACGACGCTCGGGGGTCAGCGCCCGCATGCTCCGGCACTACGAGTCGCTGGGTCTGGCGCGGCCTTCGGGGCGGACCGCCGCCGGTTACCGGGAGTACTCGGGCGAGGACATCCGGCGGATCTTCCATATCGAGAGCCTGCGGTCGCTGGGGCTGTCGCTCCGTGAAGTCGGCTCCGCGCTCGACGACCCCGGCTTCGCGCCGTCGAAGCTCGTGGACGATCTCATCAGCCGGACGCGGGAACGCATCGCGGACGAGGAGGCGCTGCTCACCCAGCTCCGCCGGATCGGCGCCGCGGAACCGGCGGGCTGGGAGGACGTACTCCAGAGCGTCGCACTGCTCCAGGCGCTGGGGTCGGCAAGCGCGGGGGACGCGCCAGCGCGCCGCACTCTCCTCGGCCGGTGAGGTCCCGGTGCCGGTGGAGGCCCTGGTCGAGGCGGTACTGAGCGAGACCGACCCCCATGTGGCCGGAGCCCTCCGGTGGGCGCTGGCGCAGTCGGGCGACGACGGACGGGCGCTGCTGGCGGACGGTCTGCGTTCACCGGTGGCCGCGGTGCGCGTACGTGCCGTGCGGGCCGTCGCCGGGATGGGGCACGGCGGGGCGACCGCACTGCTGCGGGAGGCCCTCGACGATCCCGACCCGGAGGTCCGCAGATGCGCGGCCCCGGCGCTCGCCGGACGGGGGGTGGCCGACGCGGTCCCGACGCTCATCGCCATGGTCGTCGAAGGGACGAACGACGTCGGTGCGGCCGACGCGCTGAGCACACTGGCGGCCGTCCCCGCCGTGGCGGACCGGATCGCCGCCGGGCTCGTCGGCCGCCTCGCCCACGAGACCGTCGAACCCTCCGCACGGAGACGGCTGGCCCAGGCGCTCGCGGACATCCCCGGGCCCACGGCGTCACACGCCCTCGCGCGGCTGGCCCAGGACGAGGACCGTGCTGTCGCGCTGACGGCGGCGTACGTCCTGCGGATGCGCGAAGCCGGCTGAGGGCTGTCCCGGGGCCCCGTCCCAGGTCAACGCCGATGCGGGGGAGCGCACTTGGCCCCGGAGGTCTGCCATACTTCGGGCTTCCGAGGCTGTGGCAGCCTCCTGAGGCAGTGGCGGAACAGGGCCGGACGTGAACCAGAACGGACCGTACATACAACAGCGCACCCCGACCGAGCGCTCCCAGCTCCGTCGCAGCGACCTCATCGCCACGGGGCGGCGGCTGTTCGCCGATACGTCGTACGACGCCCTGTCGATGGATGACATCGCCCGGCACGCGGGGGTCGCGAAGGGGCTCATCTACTACTACTTCAAGAGCAAACGCGGCTACTACCTCGCCGTCGTCGAGGAGTCGGTGGCCGATCTCGTCGCCCGCGCGGCCGGCGAGACCGAGCTGCCCCGGGCCGATCGCGTGCACCGCACCGTCGAGGGCTATCTGCTCTACGCGCAGCACAACAGGGCGGCCTTCCGCACCATCGTCACCGGTGGCGTCGGCTTCGACACCGAGGTGCAGGCGCTGCGCGGGGCAGTCCGTGAGGAACTCATCGCCACCATCGCGGAGGGCGCCTACGGGCGCCGCGACATCCCCACCCTGGCCCGGCTCGCACTGCTCGGCTGGCTGAGCGCCGTGGAGGGCATCACGCTCGACTGGCTCGGCCACCAGGAGATCGACCGCGCGCAGATCCGGGAGCTGCTGGTCCGGATGTTGCGCAACACCCTCGACACCATCGGTGAGTTCGTCGTCGAGTGCCCGTCGCCGCCGCCTCCCGAGTAAGGCTGGAAACGGGCTCAGGGGGTGGAAGGCCGCCCGGCCTTCCACCCCCTGATGCGGGAGGCGTGGTGCCGGCTAGCTCACGGCGTGGATCAGCTCGCCGTTGGAGGTGTCCCCGCTGAGCTCCCAGAGGAAGGTGCCGCCGAGGCCCTGCTTGTCCTTGTAGGCCATCTTCCCCGCGATCGTGGCCGGGGTGTCGTAACTCCACCAGTTGGAACCGCACTTGGCGTACGCGGTACCGGCGATCGTGCTGGTGGCCGGGCAGCTGGTCTTGAGGACCTTGTAGTCCTCGATCCCCTGCTCGTAGGTGCCGGGCGCCGGGCCCGTCGCCGTACCGCCGGGAGCGTCCTGCGTGACGCCGGTCCAGCCGCGGCCGTAGAAGCCGATGCCGAGCAGCAGCTTGTCCGCGGGCACGCCCAGGCCCTTGAGCTTGGTGATCGTGGCGTCGGTGTTGAAGCCGGCCTTCGGGATACCGGTGTACGAGGTGAGCGGGGAGTGCGGGGCGGTCGGCCCCTTCGCGTCCCAGGCGCCGAAGTAGTCGTACGTCATCGGGTTGTACCAGTCGACGTACTGGGCCGCGCCCGCGTAGTCGGCGGAGTCCATCTTGCCGCCGTCCGAGGCGTCAGCGGTGATCGCGGCGGTGACCAGCGACGACGAGCCGAACTTGGCGCGCAGTGCGGCCAGCACGTTCTTGAAGGCCTCCGCACCGCTGGTGTCGCAGGAGAGACCGCAGTTGTTGGGGTACTCCCAGTCGATGTCGATGCCGTCGAACACATCGGCCCACCGCGAGTCCTTGACCAGGTCGTAGCAGGACTGCGCGAAGGCCGCCGGGTCCTTCGCTGCCTCGCCGAAGCCGCCGGACCAGGTCCAGCCGCCGAAGGACCAGAGGATCTTGAGGTTGGGGTGCAGCTTCTTCAGCTCGCGCAGCTGGTTGAAGTTGCCCGCCACCGGCTGGTCCCAGGTGTCCGCGGTGCCGTCCACGCTGGAGGATGCGTCGTAGGTCTTCTGGTAGTCGGCGTAGGCGTCGCCGATGGCGCACTTGCCGCCGGTGACGTTCCCGAACGCGTAGTTGATGTGGGTGAGTTTGTCGGCGGACCCCGAGGTCTGGATGTTCTTGACCTGGTAGTTCCGCTGGTAGACGTCCCAGTCCGCGTAGTATCCGACGACCTTGCTGCCCGCGGCGGCAGCGGTGCCCGCCCGGGTGCTTGCGGCTGACTTGGCGGCTGCCGCCGGGGCGTGCCGCTCGCCGGCGGACGCCGTACCGGCGCCCGCGAGCAGAGTGACCCCGAGCGCCGCCGTACAGACGCCTGCGAGCAGAGCCCGGACCCGGGCCCGTGGGTGGAATCGTCCGAACATGCTGTCTCCTCGTGGGGGAGGGGGACGGAAGAGGGAGGCCGTCCGGTGCCGAATTTGGCATGAACGCGGAAAGCCAGTAGGGGGAAGGTAGATGGACTAGACCAGTGAGGTCAATGGTTCGGACCAATTCCGCCCCGTGACGGAAGTCCGCCGATCGGGCATACTCAAGCCGCCACAGCCTCTGGTCAGCCTCTTCCGCGATCCGGGAGGGCAGCATCGGCTGAAGGCGAGACCCGGCGGCGTTGCCACACCCTGGCCACGCGTACGCCGCAGCGCCCGACAGGGAGGAGAGCCGTCGCCATGCCCGACCGCGCCCCGCAGTTGGTGGACCGCCAGTTGCCCACCGAGGAGTCCCGGGACCTGCTCGCGCTGGTGCGCGACATCGTCCAGCGGGAGATCGTGCCCGGTGCGGCCGCCGAGGAGGAAGCAGGCCGCTTTCCCCGCGAGGTCTTCACCCTGCTCTCGGATGCCGGACTGCTCGGCCTCCCCTACGACTCCGCGTACGGCGGCGGAGACCAGCCGTACGAGGTCTACCTCCAGGTGCTCGAAGAGCTGGCGGCGGCGCGGCTCACCGTCGGCCTCGGCGTCAGTGTCCACTCGCTCGCCTGCCACGCGCTGGCCGGATTCGGCAGCAAGGAGCAGCGGGCCGAGCACCTGCCCGCGATGCTCGGCGGCGGACTGCTCGGGGCGTACTGCCTCTCCGAGCCCACCTCGGGCTCCGACGCGGCGTCGCTCCGTACGAAGGCCGTACGGGAGGGTGACGACTGGGTGATCACCGGTACCAAGTCCTGGATCACGCACGGCGGTATCGCGGACTTCTGCACCGTGCTCGCGCGCACCGGCGGCGAAGGGGCGCGCGGGATCTCGGCGTTCCTGGTGCCGGGTGACGCCGAAGGGCTCACGGCGGCCGTCCCCGAGAAGAAGATGGGGATGAAGGGCTCGCCCACCTCCCAGCTCCACTTCGACGGAGTACGGGTGTCCGGCGCGCGGTTGATCGGCGACGAGGGCCAGGGCTTTGCCATCGCGCTCTCCGCCCTCGACTCGGGCCGGCTGGGAATCGCCGCCTGCGCCATCGGAGTTGCCCAGGCCGCGCTGGACGAGGCGGTGCTGTACGCCGGCGAGCGGCAGCAGTTCGGCCACCCCATCGCGGACTTCCAGGGGCTGCGCTTCATGCTCGCCGACATGGCCACCCAGATCGAGGCGGGCCGCTCCCTCTATCTCACGGCCGCGCGGCTGCGGGACGCCGGGCTCCCCTTCTCGCGGCAGGCCGCCATGGCCAAGCTGTTCTGCACGGACGCGGCGATGCGGGCCACCACCGACGCGGTGCAGGTGCTCGGCGGCTACGGGTACACGGCGGACTTCCCCGTCGAGCGGTTCATGCGGGAGGCCAAGGTGCTGCAGATCGTCGAGGGCACCAATCAGATCCAGCGGATGGTCATCGCACGCCACCTCGCGGGTCCGGAGTCGCGCTGAACTGCCCCGGCTGAACGGTCGTCGCGGTCAGGTGCGCCCACTCCTGGTCGCGGCGGCCCGGCAGGGTGCGCCCAGCCCCTCCCCACTGGCGGATCAGCGCCTGGTAGATCGGTGCGTCCACGTACTGCGGAAGCGATTCTTCGGGGGCGGACGCGGTGAGCCGCCGGAGTCTGTTCCCTGTCCCGGTCCCGTAGCGCAGAGGAGTCATGCACGGACAACGCCGGGCGGCGGCGCGCGGTCACCGCTGCCCGGCGTCGGGCGTCTGTTCGCGCGGTCAAGCGGGGCCGGGCCCGGTACGCGGACCGGCTGATGTGACCGTCCCCGGCGACAGCGGCGAGCACGCGCGCCGGGCACCAGGTACGCCGTCCGGGGGCGGAACTGCTGTGTACGGGGTGTTACGGAGAGTGGGAATTCGGGGCTCTGGGGCCGGTGTCGTGTGAGCCCGCGCATAGGGCCCGCGTCACATAGGACGCCGCCTAGTAGACCCGCGGCGGGCCTCCCCCTCCTGTACGGGCTCCCATCCCACCCGTGTCCGTTTTGTCACTACATAAGGTCGTAGGTCACATCATTGCCAGCGGCAGGGGGCCTCCCGCACGGTGTTGGACGTACCGGGGAGCCGAGCGCCGGACCGGGCACACCACACCGCCCGCCATCCCGGCACCGGCCCCACGACACGGACCACGGCCCCAGCGCCCCACCCGTGCCGCCGACCCCCAGTCGGCCCTCCCCAAGCGAACGTCCCACCACCTGGAGAGGTACCCCCATGACTGCCACCCGCACCCTGAACTTCCGCAAGTCCTCTGTCGCCGGCATCGCCGGCGCCGGCGCCGCAGCCCTCGCGCTGACCCTGGTCCCGCACTCCGCGCACGCCGCCGAGCCCACCCCCGCGGCCGTAGCGGCCTCCGCCGTCACCGCCCAGGTCGCCAAGCAGGCCCACCACGCCGAGAAGGCCGCCCACACCAAGAAGACCGCGCACGCCACCACGGCGGTGAAGCACGGCTCCAAGGCCAAGCACGTCGACACCGTCGCCGCGATCGTCAAGGACAAGAAGTACAGCAACAACCTCGACGGCTGGATCAAGGAATCCCTCGCCATCATGAAGGCCAAGCACATACCCGGCAGCTACGACGGCCTGCACCGCAACATCATGCGCGAGTCCAGCGGCAACCCCCACGCCCAGAACAACTGGGACGTCAACGCCCAGAACGGCATCCCCTCCAAGGGACTCCTCCAGGTCATCCAGCCCACCTTCGACACCTACCACGTCAAGGGCACCAAGGACAGCCTCACCGACCCGGTCGCCAACATCGTCGCCGCAGCCAACTACGCCGCCGACAAGTACGGCTCGATGGACAACGTCAACTCCGCCTACTGACGGTGGTGCAGCGTCACCAGCCGCAGGTCCTTGGCCGGGCCGAGCACCGTCCACGTCACGCGCCAGCTGTCCTCGCTGAGTACGCTGAACTCGCCCCGGTAGACGTCCTCGGCGCATGGATGGTCGGCGACGCAGTGTCCCGCGCGCAGGTCCAGAGGGTGGAACGGGCGGCCGTCCGCGAACCGCACGAAGGCCGCCCCGTCATCGGCCGGCTCGAAGAGATGCTCACGGGAGGCGGGCCGGGTCACCCCGCCCCAGGTGAACTCGCCGTGCTCGACGTGCCGTAGTCCGGCGCCGTGCTCGCCCCAGGTGAAGTCGGCCGTACCCCGGAATGTGCCGGTCCGGTCCTGGGACAGGTCGTACACGGTCCGCTCGACCCGCCAGCGTCCGGCGAGATAGCCGAGGGTGTCCGCCACCCGGTGAACTCCGCCGGGCGGGGAGGCGCCCTCGTCCGCCGCCGTATCCTGTCGCGCCATCGTCCCCTGCCTGCCCTGCCTGCCCCCGCTGGTGTTCCTCCCGATGCTAGGTCCCGGACATGGCCGGCCGGGGACCCGGGTCCCCGGCCGGGCCGCGCACACCCGTGATCGTTCTCGAAGCCGAGGCGGTCCGGGGTCCGAGGCCGTGGTGATCCCGTCCGGCCCGGGTCTGGCCGTCCACGACGTTCTGACGTACCGTCACATTCCCCTCAGCAGGAGGATGCCGTGGCCGACGACCGACCCATCGCGCTCGACGAATACCCCGTCCACCAGGTGCCGTTGTCCATGAAGCACGTCGCGACGGGCGACCGCAACGCCTATGACCGCTGCATCTTCCATGTCTTCGACCACCGGGGCAGGGCGCTGCTCGTCGCGGGGCTCGGCGTCTATCCCAACGCCGGGGTGATCGACGCGTACGCGACGCTGCGCACCGGTGACCGGCTGCACGCCGTGCGCGCGTCCGACGCCCTCACCGACGACCGGATGAACCTCTCCGTCGGCCCGCTGCGCATCACCGTCGACATCCCGCTGCAACGGCTGACCCTGCACTGCGCGGCCGACCCCGCCGACCCGGAATCGCTCTCGTACGACATCGAGTGGACCGCGGACTTCCCGGCCGTCTGGGAACCGCACCATGTGCAGCGGCGCGGCGAGCGGCTGATGCTCGAAGGCCGCCGCTTCGTACAGGCGGGCCACTGCTCCGGTGTCATACGCGCGGGCGGCGACGAGATACCGGTCGTGCCCGGGGAGTGGACCGGCACCCGCGACCGGAGCTGGGGCGTGCGGCCCATCCCGGGCGAGGAGGGCGGACGTGCCGAGGCCGAGTACCGGCCCGAAGGGTTTCACTGGCTCTGGATCCCGGTCCGCTTCGACGACCGCTTCGTGCTGGTGATCGCGCAGGAGGACGCCGACGGCTACCGGACGCTCAACGAGGCGCTCCTGGTCCGTGAAGGGGGCCACGACACCCAGCTCGGCTGGCCGCGTACGGAGATCAACTACCGCCACGGCACCCGCCACCCCGAACGGGCCGTCGTCCACCTCACGGGCCCGGACGGCCGGCCGATGAAGCTGACCGCGGAGACGCTCTGCTCGTCCCCGCTGGCGCTCGGCGCGGGCTACCCGCCGGCCGCCGACTGGCAGCACGGCACCTGGCAGGGAAGGGGCTGGACCGACCGGCGCAGCTACGACATGAGCGACCCCGCGGCGCATCCGGCCACCGTCTACGGCGTCACCGACCACGCCGCCCGCTTCACCCTCGACGGACAGGTCGGGCACGGCATTTTCGAGCACGGCAGCTTCGGCCGTCACGACCCCAGCGGATTCACCGGGTACGCGTCGGTCGCCCCCTGACCCGGCCGCCCCTTCCTGAGCGAGGAGCACCGCCATGACCACGGCACCACGCCCCCGCACCACCACCCGGGACCCGCAGGAGCTGGCCCGCAGTCTGGCCGCCTGGCTGGACACCCGCCTGCCGGGCGCCCGCATCGGCGATCTGCGCACCCCGGCGTCCAACGGCATGTCGAGCGAGACCCTCCTCTTCGACATCACCGCCCCCGCGGCCCCGGTCACCTCCTGCGCCCTGCGGCTGGCCGCCGACCCCGCCGCCTACACCGTCTTCCCCTCCTACGACATGGAGCGGCAGTACCGGGTGATGAGCCTGGTCGCCGAGCACACCGCCGTACCGGTTCCGCGCGTCCTGTGGCTGGAGACGGATCCGGGGCCGCTCGGCGCGCCGTTCTTCGTGATGGAACAGGCCCACGGCAGGGTCCCGCCCGACGTCATGCCCTATACGTACGAAGGGAATTGGCTGTACGCGGCGACGGAGGCGGAGCGCGCCGCGCTGGAGGAGTCCACCCTGCGGGTGCTCGCGGAGCTGCACCGTCAGTTCCCTTCCGGCCGGGCCGAGTTCCTGCTTCCACCGGGGGAGGGCGGCCCGCTGCGCCGCCATGTGGACGAGCAACGGGCCTACTACGCCTGGGTGGTGGACGGGCTCCCGCCGTCACCGCTGATCGAGCGCGCCTTCGAGCGGCTGGAGGCGCTCTGGCCCGGGGACGAGGGACCCGCCGTGCTCTGCTGGGGAGATGCCCGGATCGGCAACATCGTCTACGACGGCTTCGAGCCCGCCGCCGTGCTCGACTGGGAGATGGCGGCCTGCGGCCCCTGCGAACTGGACCTCGGCTGGACCGTCTATCTGCACCGCTTCTTCCAGGACCTCACCGAGGGATCCGGGCTGCCCGGGCTCCCGGGACTGCTGCGCCGGGAGAACGCGGAGCGGCGCTACGCCGAACTCACCGGCCACACCCCGCGCGACATGGACTTCCACCTGCTCTACGCGGCCTTGCGGCACGCCATCGTGATGCTGCGGATCGCTTACCGGCAGGTGTACTTCGGCGAGGTCCGGGTCCCCGCGGACCCGGATGCCATGATCCTGCACCGGGCCTCCCTGGAGGCCCTGGTACGGGGGGAGTACGACTGGTCAGGCGGCTTCGCGCACCGGACGGACGGCCTTGACGGGGCGTGAGCCGGGCCCGCCGACGTGCGAGAAGGGCTGCTTGCGCCAGTCGAGCCCCTGAGGAAGCGTCAGCAGCAGTGCGGTGTCCTGCTCCTGGGCCCGGAGCGTCGCGTCGGCCGGCCTGGCGTCGGACGCCGCACGGCCGGTACCCGCGCACGCGGTGAGCCCGAACGGGTCCCAGGGGCTGGCGCAGAGCGCGTGCTCCGGCAGCACGACCTCGCCCGCGAGGAGGGCGATCGGCTGTGCGCAGTCCGGGCAGATCACCCGGTACATCTCAAAGGTGGCGTAGGCCGCGAGCCCCGGATCGTTCTCGATGGCCGCGAGCTCTGCGGGCTCGATGGCATCGGCGCTCTTCAGTTTGTGCATGGAGTTTCTCCCCCTCGGGTGGGCCGACCAGAAACGTGTGGTCTCGACCACAGCAAGCACTTCCCGCCCGGCGTCCGCGGTAATCGCGCGTTCCCCGCCGACACCGCGTCAGCCCTGTGGCCTTCGTCACATGCAGCCGTCAGGGGACCCTTACCGGCCCTCTCCGGCTGTGCCGGAGGGGGCCGGGGCCATAGGTTGATCCGTATGGAGGAGCTGGATCGCCGCATCGTGGAGTTGCTCGTCAAGGACGGGCGGATGAGCTACACCGACCTGGGCAAGGCCACCGGCCTGTCCACATCGGCGGTGCATCAGCGTGTACGCCGTCTCGAACAGCGCGGAGTCATCCGCGGCTACGCCGCCGTGGTCGACCCGGAGGCCGTCGGGCTGCCGCTCACCGCGTTCATCTCGGTGAAGCCCTTCGATCCGAGCGCACCGGACGACATCGCCGAGCGGCTCGCCGGCGTCCCCGAGATCGAGGCGTGCCACAGCGTGGCGGGCGACGAGAACTACATCCTCAAGGTGCGTGTCCCGACCCCGCTGGCCCTGGAGAACCTGCTGACGCGGATCCGCTCCCTGGCAGGCGTCTCCACCCGTACCACCGTCGTGCTCTCCACCCCGTACGAGGCGCGCCCCCCGGAGATCTGAGCGGGCTCCGCCCCCGTGCACGGGCCCCCTGCGCGACCGGTGCCCCGCAGGCGGGAGACTGTTCTCCATGACCGAGAGCACCGCCCCCCAGGCCGACCACCGCACCGTACTGCTGCGCGGTGGGGACATCCACAGCCCCGCCGACCCCTTCGCCACCGCGATGGTCGTGGAACGCGGGCACGTCGCCTGGGTGGGCTCCGAAGGGGCGGCCGACGCCTTCGCCAAGGGGGTCGACGAGACCGTCGACCTCGAAGGGGCCCTGGTGACCCCGGCGTTCACCGACGCGCATGTCCACACGACGTCCACGGGGCTCGCCCTCACCGGCCTCGACCTGTCGGCGGCCCGCACCGCACAGGAGGCGCTGCGTCTCGTACGGGAGCACGCGGCGGTCCGTCCGGACGACGGGGTGCTGCTGGGCCACGGCTGGGACTCGTCCGGCTGGCCGGACGGGCAGCAGCTGTCCCGTACCGCTCTCGACGAGGCGGCCGGCGGCCGGCCGGTCTATCTGCCGCGGGTCGATGTCCACTCGGCCGTGGTCTCCACGGCCCTGCTCAACCTGGTCCCGCGGATCACCTCGCTGCCCGGCTACCGGGCGGACGCCCCCCTCACCGGCGCGGCGCACCACGCCGTACGGGCCGCTGCCCACGCACAGATCACTCCGGAGCAGCGCACCGAGGCCCAGCGCGCGGCCCGCGCCCATGCCGCGTCGCTCGGTATCGGCACGCTCCACGAGTGCGGCGGGCCCGACATCTCCGACGAGGACGACTTCACCGGCCTGCTCGCCCTCGCCGGACAGGAGAAGGGGCCGCGCGTCTTCGGCTACTGGGCCGAGCGCGTCGCCGACGCCAAGGACGCCCGGCGCATCACGGAGCTGGGGGCGATCGGTGCGGCGGGCGACCTCTTCGTCGACGGTTCGCTCGGCTCGCACACCGCCTGCCTGCACGAGCCGTACGCGGACGAGGCGCACACCGGCACCGCGCACCTGGACGCCGCCGACATCGCCGCCCATGTCACCGCCTGCACCGAGGCCGGGCTCCAGGCGGGGTTCCACGCCATCGGGGACGCCGCACTCACCGCGGTCGTCGACGGGGTGCGGGCCGCCGCCGAGAAGCTCGGCCCGGCCCGGGTGCGCGCCGCCCGCCACCGGATCGAGCACGCCGAGATGCTCACCCCTGAGACCGTCGCCGCCTTCGCGGAGCTGGGGCTCACCGCATCGGTGCAGCCGGCCTTCGACGCGGCGTGGGGCGGCGACGACGGGATGTACGCCCAGCGGCTCGGTGCCGAGCGGGCCCGCACCCTCAACCCGTACGCGGCCCTGCTGCGGGCCGGTGTGCCGCTCGCCTTCGGCTCCGACAGCCCGGTCACCCCGCTCGATCCCTGGGGGAGTGTGCGGGCCGCGGCCTTCCACCGGACCCCCGCACACCGGATTTCCGTACGCGCCGCGTTCGCCGCCCACACCCGGGGCGGCTGGCGGTCCATCGGCCGGGACGACACCGGCGCCCTCGTGCCCGGCGCCCCCGCCGACTACGCGGTCTGGCGCACCGCCGATCTGGTGGTGCAGGCCCCCGACGACCGGGTGGCCCGCTGGTCGACCGACCCGCGCTCCGGCACTCCGGGGCTCCCCGACCTCACGCCGGGCGCCGAACTCCCGGTCTGCCTGCGGACGGTGGTCTCCGGACAGACTGTCTTCGTGAGGCCGAACGAGTGACATCGCAGCATTTCGTGCGGCCGATCGATGCCGGAAATTCTTCCCCGCCACCTGCGGCTCATCCGTACTGACCTGCCCATTCACCAGAACACCGCAGGTCGGACAAGTATTGACAGAAAGCGGCCACCGGCGGGTAGGTTCGGCCGAGTCCACCACAGGACGTCCGACCGGCAAACCTCCACGCAGTCGTCGAACGCCGCTGGGTCATGGGGCGGTACGCCGGAAGGCGCGCCACCACCGGGAGCCAGGTTCAGCGCCCGCGCCTCGGGGGCGAGGGAGGTTTCAGCCGGAAGGGGGTCCGCCCTGCTCCTCAGGAGTTCGCGGGCAGGTGCGACCCGGGTGGGGCCCGGACGTTCAGTAGACAACGGCTCTCGGTCGACCCGCAGCCAGCGGGCCCCAGGTCGGCCCGAAGGACGCCGGGCCCCGATCCGAAGTTCCCCGCCCTCCCGGGCAGTTCGCCGACGGCGCCCCGGGATCCCTGCCCCGCCGACGCGGCTGCGTTCCGCCCCTCCACGCTGGATAAGGTGATGGCCAGGCGTAGGGACACAGTGAGGGGCAGTAGTGAACGACGGCGGTGAGCGGCGGTTCGGTCCGCTCGGCAAGGCCTTGGTCATCATTCCGACCTACAACGAGGCCGAGAACATCAAGCCGATCGTTGCCCGGGTGCGCGCCGCGGTCCAGGATGCGGACATCCTGGTCGCCGACGACAACAGCCCGGACGGCACCGGGAAGATCGTCGACGAACTGGCAGCGGACGACCCGCAGGTCCAGGTCCTGCACCGGAAGGGCAAGGAGGGACTCGGCGCCGCCTACCTCGCGGGCTTCCGCTGGGGTATCGAGCACGGGTACGGCGTCCTGGTGGAGATGGACGCGGACGGCTCGCACCAGCCGGAGGAACTTCCCCGGCTGCTCACCGCGTTGAAGAGCGCCGACCTGGTGCTCGGCTCGCGGTGGATGCCCGGCGGACGGGTCGTCAACTGGCCCAAGTCCCGGGAACTGCTCTCGCGGGGCGGCAGCACGTACTCGCGGCTGCTCCTCGACGTACCGATCCGCGATGTCACCGGTGGTTTCCGGGCGTTCCGCAAGGAGACCCTGGAAGAGCTGGGCCTGGACGAGGTGTCGTCCCAGGGGTACTGCTTCCAGGTGGATCTCGCCAGGCGGGCCGTCGAGGCGGGCTGTCATGTCGTCGAAGTGCCGATCACCTTCGTCGAGCGCGAGATCGGCGACTCCAAGATGAGCAAGGACATCGTGGTCGAGGCGCTCTGGCGGGTGACGGCCTGGGGGGTCGGCTCGCGCGTCGGCCGGCTGCTGGGGCGTGAGCCGTCCTGATCTCCCCAGCACGTCATCCGTGCGCGCCTGCAGGCACACTGGGAACATGACGACCGGCACACAGCCCCCGACCGCTCCCAGGCGCTCCCGGGCGCGCACCTTCGTACCGCTGGGCATCGCCGTCTGGGTGGTCCTGGAGATCTGGCTGCTGATCCTGGTGGCCGACGTGGCCGGCGGGCTCACCGTTCTCCTCCTGCTCGTCGGCGGTCTCGTGCTCGGTGCCGCCGTCGTCAAGCGGGCCGGGCGCCGGGCCTTCCGCAATCTGACGGAGACGGTCCAGCGACAGCAGTCGGGGGCGGCGGATCCGGCAGGGGAGCGCGAGAGCGGTGGGAACGGTTTCCTGATGCTCTCCGGACTGCTGATCATGCTGCCGGGGCTGATCACCGACGTGGTGGGGCTGGTCCTGCTGGTGCCGCCGCTGCGGTCGGCGCTGAGCCGGTACACCGAGCGGACGCTGGAGCGCCGGATGAGCAGGGCCGCACCGGGCACGGTCGGCGACGCCTTCCAGCAGGCGCGGATGCACCGCCCGGACGGCAAGGTCGTCCAGGGCGAGGTCATCAAGGACGACGAGCGGCCGGACCCCCGCGGGGACGACGGGGGCCCGCGCCCGCCGCTGACGCCCTGAGCTGACGTCCCGAGCTGACGCCCTGACCGGCGCAGAGCGGAGCCGGACCGCAGACGGGGCGGATCAGCCGGAAGCCAGGCAGGCAAGAGCTGAGGGCTCCCACAGAAAAGAGCTGCGGGCTCCGGCAGGCAAGAGCGCCGAGGCCCCGCAGAAAAGAGCGGTGGGGGGGCGCGGGCCACGAGAGAGGGGCGGGGCCCGCCCAGC
>NZ_JBHYWP010000041.1:19056-63437 GCF_042751845.1 Streptomyces sp. NPDC059398
GACCCTGAAGTGTGCCGGAGCCCTCAGCCCCTGATCCGGTGGTGCGGTACGCGAACGCCTGGGCGTTACGCGGACTTGCGGCTGTCGCGCGGATGCACGGCAATGTTCATGGCGCCGGAACGAAGGACGGCCAGCCTCTCGGCCAGCACCTCCTCCAGCTCCTCGCGGGTGCGCCGCTCCATGAGCATGTCCCAGTGCGTGCGCGCGGGCTTGCCCTTCTTCTCCTCAGGGCCGTCCCCGTCTACCAGGAGTGCTTGGGCGCCGCACGCCTTGCACTCCCACTCCGGCGGAATGTCCGCCTCCACAGAGAACGGCATCTCGAATCGATGTCCGTTCTCGCATGCGTACTCCACCGCCTGGCGCGGAGCCAGGTCGATGCCGCGGTCGGTCTCGTAGCTGGTCACCACGAGGCGCGTACCGCGAAGAGCTCGCTCACTCATGAATCGTGCCTCCCGGGCTTGTCGCCCACAGGACAGGTGTCGCTGTCGTCGTCATCCGGTCAACGTCCGGTCGGCGGTAAAGATTCCCGTTGCGGGTCATACGTCGCCCGTCGTGCCGCCCCTTGTTGTACCCACCAGTGCCCTCTTTGTCACATCTGCTCAGAGATGTCACCCTGCGATTTCGGCTGATGATCCCGCAGTAACGGTCCGTCCGGTGAGCCAAAGGCGTACACTACCGGCCTTTCACTTCAATGCCTAAACCCGCTGCGGTGCCGCGTTTCCGGCCGCTGCCACGGCCTCCCTCACAGGTACCCGTGCCAGCAGGAAGAAACCCAGTACGAAGAAGATCACCAGCGAGATGATCGCGGCGCGGTAGCTGCCGGTCAGCTGGTAGGCGAGGCCGAACACCAGGGGGCCGAGCCAGCTCAGCCCGCGGTCGCTCATCTCGTACGCCGAGAAGTACTCGGCCTCCTTGCCCTCCGGCACCAGATGGGAGAAGAGCGAGCGCGAGAGCGCCTGGCTGCCGCCGAGCACCGCGCCGATCGCCGCCGCCAGCGCGAAGAACCAGACCGGTGCGCGGGCGGGCAGGAAGTACCCGGCGCAGAGGATCAGCGTCCATACCGCGAGGGAGCCGAGCACGGTGCGCTTCGCGCCGTACGTACGCGCCAGCCGGCCCATGGAGAGCGCGCCCGCCACCGCCAGCACCTGCACCAGCAGGATCGCGGTGATCAGGGTGGTCTGGCCGAGGCCCAGCTCCTCGGACCCGTACACGGAAGCCTGCGAAATCACCGTCTGGATACCGTCGTTGTAGACGAGATACGCGAGCAGGAACGACAGTGTCAGCGGATAGCGGCGCATGTCCCGCAGCGTCCCGATCAGCTGGCGCCACCCGGCGCCGACCGCCCCGCGCTCCCGGGCCGGGCCCGTCCGGCGGTCCCGCAGTCTGCGCAGGGGTATCAGGGCGAAGGCCCCCCACCACACACCGGCCGTCGCCAGACAGATCCGCACGGCGGTGGACTCCGCCACCCCGAAACGCGCGTGGCCCGTGTAGAGCACCAGGTCCAGCACCAGGACGAAGGCGCCCGATGTGTACCCGAAGGCCCAGCCGCGCGAGGAGACGGTGTCGCGCTCCTCGGGCTCCGCGATCTGCGGGAGATAGGCGTTGTAGAGGACCATCGAGACGGCCAGCGAGGAGTTGGCCACGATCAGCAGCAGCGAGCCCAGCAGATAGCGGTCGCCGTCCAGGAAGAACATCCCGGTCGTGGCCGCGGCCCCCAGATACGCCGCTCCCGCGAGCAGTGGCTTCTTCCGCCCCGTCCGGTCGGCCACGGCCCCCGCGAGCGGCATGACGAGCACGGCGACGATCACCGAGACCGAGACGGTGTACGGGAACACGGACCCCGCCCGCAGCGGGATGCCCAGCGGATGGACGTACCCCCCGGTGTCCGCGGCGGCCTTGGCGACCGAGGTCAGGTAGGGGCCGAGGAAGACGGTGAGGACGCTGGTCGAGTAGACGGATGACGCGAAGTCGTAGAAGTACCAGCCGTGCTGTTCGCGCCTCCGGTCGGCCGCGGTGGCCCCCTCGGCGCTGTCTGCCGTGTCTGCTGTGCCGTTCGCGGTGCCGGCGCTCAAACCGCGCTCCCTGATCGTCAGTTCCACGCCCCCCGCTCGGTGAGAACCGTGCGCAGCGACTCCAGATGATCGGTCATGATGCCATCCACGCCCAGGTCGAGGAGGGCGGCCATCCGCCGGGGGTCGTTCACCGTCCAGACGTGCACCTGGAGCCCGCGGCCGTGCGCGGTACGGACGAAGCGCCGGTCGACCACCCGGATCCGGCCGTGGAACTCCGGAACCTGGGCGCAGACAGCCCCGGGGCGCAGTGCGGCCGGGGCGCCGTAGGAGCGCAGCCGCAGCGCCGCGATGCCGCTCATGCCGTACGAGGTGGCAAGCCGCGGCCCGGCCAGGCGGGCCGCAGCGGCCACCCGCCGTTCCGAGAAGGAGCCCACGCAGACCCGGTCCCAGGCGTCGGTGGAGCGGATCAGGGCGATCAGCGGGGCCAGCGCGGCCGGGGCCTTGATGTCGATGTTCCAGCGGGCGTCGGGGAACTCCTCCAGGAGATCCGCGAGGAGCGGCAGTGGTTCGGTGCCCGCCACCCGCGCCCGCCCGACCTCGCTCCACGGCAGGGCCGCGATCGGGCCCCGGGCGTCCGTCGCCCGGTCCAGCGTCGCGTCGTGGAAGGCGACGAGCCGGCCGTCGGCGGTGGCGTGCACATCGGTCTCGAAGTGCCGGTAACCGGCTCGGGCCGCCCGCCGGAAGGCCGCGGCGGTGTTCTCCAGGCCGTCCGCCGCGCCGCCCCGGTGGGCGAACGGGATCGGGCCCGGGTGGTCCAGATAGGGGTGTCGGGTCCTCGTCACTCGGGAAGTATCGCCTGCGGCGCGGCGCCGGCCAGCGACGGCCGGTCGGCGGCCGGATCGGGCAGCGCGAACAGGCGCAGGAAGAGCTGGGCGAGCGGCCCGATGGCGAGGGCGTACACCACCGTGCCCACCCCGAGGGTCCCGCCCAGGGCGAAGCCGGTGGCGACGACGGCGATCTCGATGGCGGTGCGCGAAAGCCGGATGGAGAGACCGGTGAGGCGGTGCAGCCCGGTCATCAGACCGTCCCGCGGGCCGGGGCCGAAGCGGGCCGAGATGTACAGGCCGGTGGCCACGCCGTTGAGCAGGATGCCCGCGGCCATCAGCGGGATCCGGCCCGGGAGGCCGTGGACGGAGGGGACCAGGTCGAGGGTGGAGTCCATGGCGAGGCCGATGACGAAGACATTGGAGACCGTGCCGAGTCCGGGCCGCTGCCTGAGGGGTATCCACAGCAGCAGTACGGCGGCCCCGACGATGATCGAAACGGTGCCGATCGTCAGACCGGTGAGCCGGGACAGCCCCTGGTGCAGCACACCCCAGGGCTCAAGGCCGAGGCCCGCGTCGACGAGAAGGGCCGAGCTGACGCCGTACAGCGCCAGACCCACGTAGAGCTGTACGAGCCTGCGCGTGACATCCCTGGGTGATCTGGACAATAGGGGCCTCCGTGGTGGTGGGTCGTCGCAGTGGACCAGGTGGACTGGTGCGTGACACTCTGTGGCTTGGAATGCGAGGCCAACCATGGCCAATTCGGGGAAGGTGGACTGAATTCCATGACGCAGTGGACTTCGGCGGTCGGTGCGGCCCAGCTGGCCCGCCAGCTCAGCAGCCAGCAGTCGCGCCCGGCAGGACCCGGCACACGCAGGCCGCCCGCCTACCGGGCGCTCGCCGACGGCATCAGGGTGCTCGTCCTCGAAGGCCGGGTACCGGTGGCCGCCCGGCTTCCCGCCGAGCGGGAACTGGCGGTCGCGCTGGCGGTGAGCCGTACCACGGTGGCCGCCGCCTACGAGGCGCTGCGCACCGAGGGCTTCCTGGAGTCCCGCCGGGGCGCGGGCAGCTGGACCGCCGTCCCGGCCGGCAACCCGCTGCCCGCCCGCGGCCTTGAGCCACTGCCCCCCGAGACCCTCGGCTCGGTGATCGACCTGGGCACCGCGGCGCTGCCCGCCCCCGAGCCCTGGCTGACCCGCTCGGTCCAGGGAGCCCTTGAGGAACTCGCGCCGTACGCCCATACGCACGGCGACTACCCCGCGGGGCTGCCCGCGCTGCGCCAGAAGCTCGCCGACCGCTACACCGAGCAGGGCATCCCGACCATGCCCGAGCAGATCATGGTGACCACCGGGGCGATGGGCGCCATGGACGCCATCTGCCACCTCTTCGCCGGGCGCGGCGAGCGCATCGCCGTCGAGTCGCCCTCGTACGCCAATATCCTCCAGCTGATGCGTGAGGCGGGGGCCCGGCTGGTGCCGGTCGCGATGGCCGAGGGGCTCAGCGGCTGGGACGTCCCCCGGTGGCGGCAGGTGCTGCGCGACGCCGCCCCCCGTATCGCCTATGTCGTGGCCGACTTCCACAACCCGACCGGCGCACTCGCCGACGAGGACCAGCGGCGGGGCCTGGTGGACGCGGCCCGCTCGGCCGGCACGGTCCTGGTCGTCGACGAGACCATGACCGAGCTGCTCCTCGACGACGAGACCGAGATGCCGCGCCCGGTCTGCGCCTTCGATCCGGCAGGCAGCACGGTGCTGACGGTGGGATCCGCGAGCAAGGCGTTCTGGGCCGGTATGCGGATCGGCTGGGTGCGCGCCGCGCCCGATGTGATCCGCAGTCTCGTCTCGGCACGGGCCTACGCCGACCTGGGCACCCCGGTCCTCGAACAGCTGGCCGTCAACTGGCTGATGAGTACCGGGGGCTGGGAGGAGGCCGTCGGGATCCGCCGCTCACAGGCCAGGGAGAACCGGGACGCACTGGTCGGCGCCGTCCGCAGGGAGCTGCCCGGCTGGGAGTTCGATGTGCCGCACGGCGGGCTGACGCTCTGGGTGCGCACCGGCGGGCTCTCCGGCTCCCGGCTCGCCGAGGCCGGCGAACGGGTGGGTGTCCGGGTGCCGTCCGGGCCCCGGTTCGGGGTCGACGGGGCGTTCGAGGGGTACGTACGGCTGCCGTTCACCGTGGGGGGCCGGGTGGCCGATGAGGCCGCCCAGCGGCTGGCGGCCGCCGCACGGCTGGTCGAGACCGGCACGGGCACCGGGGCGGACGCCCCGCGGACGTTCGTCGCCTGAGGCACTGTCGCCCGAAGTCTTCCGGTCCCGTCGAGCCCGGCGGCCCGCCCGAGCCCCGTCGGCTCTGTCGGCTTCGACAGCCCGGACGGCCCCGTCGGCCCTGTCAGCCCTCGGCCGCCACCGGCGCCGCCTCCATGGGCCGGTGGGCGGCCGGCGGCGCCGTCTCGACGGGTGCCGTCCCGACCGGAGCCTTCTCCATGGGTGCGGCCTCCACCGGAGCCTGCTCCGCCGCCCCCGGCCGGTCCGGGAGCAGATCCAGTACGGCCTTGCGGTGCGCCTCGCTGGTCGCGTCGTCGTACGGGTCGGGCGTGGCCGGCACCTGGAGCCGCAGCACCGGGCCCGCCCCGAGCCGCGCATAGCCGCGCCCCGGCGGGGTGCCGGGGGCCGGAGTGGTCCGGGGCGGCGCGCCGAGCAGGTCCCCGAGCCGGTCTTCGGGCGCCGGTCCGAGTACGACCCGGGCGCGGGTGTGGTGCCGTACGGCGTCGCTCAGGGCGTCCACCGAGTCGAGCTGTTCGGCCACCACCACCGTGACGCTCGCCGCCCTGCCGTGCCGCAGGGGGACCTGCAGCAGTTCCTGCGGGTCGGTGCGCCCGTCGGCCGCCGCCAGATGACCGAGTACGCCGGGCCGGTCGAAGAGGATCCACAGCGGGCGCCTGGTGTCGTCGGGCGCGGGATGCCCGGACTGCCTGGCCCGGTTGGCCGCGATCAGCCGCCGTTCGGTCTCGTGCGCCGTCCACTCCAGCGTGGACAGGGCCCCGGAGAGCCCGCACTCGACGGCCAGCACCCCGCTGCGACCGGTGAGACAGGCGTACTCGCCGGTCCCGCTGCCCTCGATGATCACCACATCGCCGCACCGCAGGGCCTGCAGGGCGACCGAGCGCAGCAGTGTGGTGGTCCCGCTGCCCGGTTCGCCCGCGACGAGCAGGTGCGGTTCGGTCGAACGCGGGCCCGTACGCCAGATGACGGGCGGGGCGTCGCTCTGCTCCGTACCGTCCCGCACCGGCACGGTGCGCCGTACCGCGTCCTGGTCGGTGAAGCCGAGCACCGTCTCGCCGGGCCCGGTGACGAAGGGCTGAGCCGCGATCGTGGTGGACAGGGCGGGCAGCACACTCATCACGAGCCGGTTGCCCTCCTCGTCCCAGTCGAAGCGGTACTCGCGTCCGCGCCCGGACTTCGCGTGCAGAAGCTGCTCGATGCGGGCCCGGGACTCGGCCTCGCCGTCGGTGAAGTGTGCCGGGTACGCGACGTGCAGCGCGGTGAGCCGCCCGTCACCGTCGAAGGTGAAGTCGCTGAACGCCTCGTCCCAGGCGCCCCCGTGGCTGTAGAGGGGAGCCGGGTCGTCGGGGACGGAGAAGTAGGGCACCAGCGCTTCGTACAGCGCCTTGAGCCGGGCGGTCTCCGCCTCGTCGGGCCCGGTCTTCGCCACGGTCCGCTCGTGCCCCTTCCAGGCGGCCGCGGCCATCACCGTGATCAGGGCGAGCAGCGGCCCGTACGGGATGAGCGCGACCACCAGGACACAGGCCGCGACGAGGAACAGCGCGGGACCGCGCCGGTCCTTGGGTGTCGCGGCCCACCGCTGCCGCCCGGACGCCGCCAGCCTGCGCAGGCCGCGTCCGATGGTGATCAGCGGGTGGAGGACGTCGGTGGCGCTGTCGGCGGCCGTCCGCGCGATCTCGCGGCTGCGGGTGAGGGATGCGCTGCTGCTGCTCAGAATGCGGGGGAGTGGTCGCCGGGCCACGTCTGTCTCCTGGGGTGGGTGGGGGAAGAGGCTGCCGAGGGTCAGAACTTGATTCCGCCCAGCATGCTGGCGAGGCTCGCCCCGCCGGCGGTGATGCTCGGCGCGATGGCGGTACCCGCGACATAGAAACCGAAGAGGGCGCAGACGAGTCCGTGGGACGCCTTGAGGCCGTCCTTCTTGAAGAAGAGGAAGGCGATGACTCCCAGCAGTACGACGCCGGAGATGGAAAGGATCATGAGTGTTCTCCTGGTTGGGGGGACAGTCACCATGAGTTCTTCCAGGTTCACAGAAAGTATCTATACGATAAAAGGTGCAAATGGGTGAAATGGCCCCTAATTCACCTGACTGGCCGACGTGGGTATACGGGTCGGGCCGGGCACGGGGGGCTGGCAGTAACCTGTCGGTTCACTCGTACGGCTGGCATGCCGCACACGCCGCGCCGGTCACGTCGGTCACAAAAGCCACAGCAGTCACAAACAGTCATGGCAGTCATGGCGGTCAGCATGGAAGGCGGTACGCGCGATGAGCGAGGCTCCGGACCCCGAGGTGGTCGAGCTGGCGACGAAGGTCTTCGACCTCGCCAGGCAGGGGGAGACCACCGCGCTCGCCGCGTATGTCGACGCGGGGGTTCCGGCGAACCTCACCAACGACCGCGGGGACACGCTCGTGATGCTCGCCGCCTACCACGGTCACGCGGTGACGGTGGAGGCCCTCATCGCCCGTGGCGCCGAGGCCGACCGGGCCAACGACCGGGGGCAGACCCCGCTGGCCGGGGCGGTCTTCAAGGGGGAGGACGCGGTGATCCGCGCCCTGCTCGCCGGCGGGGCCGATCCGGAGGCCGGGACTCCGTCCGCGGTGGATACCGCGCGGATGTTTGGGAAGACAGAGCTGGTGGAGCTGTTCGGCGCACGTTGACCGGCCTGTCGTAAATGTGGTCGCGGTGGCGATATGGCTGGGTCATCATGACGTCGCGGGTCCACATCGGACCACCGACGAGAGGCAGAGGAAGATGAACTGCACCAAGCAGATGGCAACGGGCGGCCGGACATGTTGTTGCGTGGCCAGGTAATCCCCCCGTCCCGGTTGCGTCTACAGCTTGATGTGAGGCCTCTTCCATGATCGATCCAGTCATAGCGCCGAGCGGCACCCTGCTCGGCCTCCTCCAGCGGGGCCGCGGCGACGGCACGCTGCACGCGCTCGCCGCACCGCGCAGGGAAGCGCTGGCCGCCCTGGACCACTGCGTCCTGAGCGACCCACGCCACGACTGGCAGGTCGAGAACCGCTCGCTCTACTACGCGCGCCTCTACCTCGACCTCGACGGCGGACTCGGCGAGATCGAGCGGCACCTCTTCCTCCCGGACGACCACATCGTCACGGAGGACAGCAGGACCGGGCTGGCGCTCGCCGTGCTGGGGCACCTCGCCTCGTACGACAGGGGCGACGCCCTCGCGCTGCTGCGGCGGTACGCGGCGACCGGCGCCAACTGGGCCTGGGCGCTCGACGAACTCGCCCTGCGTGACGACGACACCGGGCTGCGTGCCCTGGCCGTGCCCGTGCTCGGCCGGTTCCCCGCCACTCCGCAGGGCGATGCCGCACTGGCCGCAGCCGTGCGCGACGCCTACGAGCCCCGGCCCTGGCGGCTGTGGGCCGACGACCCGCGCGAGTCGGTCGGCGCCCGGATCCGGGCCGCGGGCGAGCAGGGCTCCTTCGACCGCTGGCAGCGGCAGATGCGTCCGACGGGCCCCCGCCCCGGCTGGAGCGTGCAGGCCGTCTTCGACTGGGCGCAGCAGGGCCTGGAGCGCGGCAGCGAACTGCACCTGCCCGCCGCCCGCTGCCTCACCGCCGTGGCCGGCCCCGGCGACCGGGCGGCGATCGTGGAGGCCGCCCGCAGCGGTACCGACGGAGCCCGCTGTGCGGCGCTGCACTATCTCGCCGAAGCGCGTGACCCGGCGGTGCTCGACCTGATCGAAGCGGCGGTGGACAGCCCCTCCCGTACGGTCGCGGAGACGGCCGTCGCCGCCTTCGAGCGGATGTGCGGCGACGAGGCGGTGCAGCGCGCGCGCCGTTGGGTGCAGCGCCCCGACGCCCTGGGGGCGTCCGCCGCCGGTGTACTCGCCGGGCGCGGCGGAGCCCAGGACGCACCACTCGTGCTGGGCGCGCTGCGCGAGACCGTGCGGGCCGACGGCCCCGACGCGGCCCTGCTCTGGACGCTCGTCGACGGGGCCGGCCGGCTCGGCATCGGCTGTGCGGCGCCGGTCCTGCGCCATGTGTACCGCGAGACGGCCTCCTCCCATCTGCGCGGCAGCGCGGCCCGCGCACTCGCCGCCACCGACCCGTCCTTCGCCGCCGGATTCGCCGTCGAATGCCTGTGGGACTGCGAGGAGACCACCCGCGAGGTGGCCGCCCTGCACGCGGCGACCGGCGACATCCGGGTGGTCGACCGCCTCCGGCGGCTGGCCGCCGATCCCGCGGAGGAGGCCGAGGTGCAGACCGCGGTCCGCAGCCGGATCGGTACGGAGGGGACCGCGGTCTGACGGTGGGTACGGAGGGGACCGCGGTCTGACGGCCGGTACCGACCCGGCCGCAGTCCAGTGGCCCGGTGCCGGGGGAGCCGTCCGACGCGGCCGCGAATGCCCGCCCGTCCGTCCGCACTCCTCCGGAACGTGCCGACGTGGGGAGACGGTCGGCCCGGTCAGCTCCGCTGCGGGCCAGGGGCGCCGGGCGGCGGAGCCGGATGGCTGTGTACGGGAACGAACACCACCGGAGTCCCCGGCACCGCCTGCGCCGCCGCGCCGAGCCGGTACTCGGGTACGACACCGATCACCGGATAGCCCCCGGTCACCGGATGATCGGCGAGGAAGAGCACGGGCAGTCCGTCCGGCGGTACCTGCACCGCGCCCAGCACCATTCCCTCACTGGGGAGTTCGGCGCCGCCCGAACGCTCAAGCGGCGGGCCTTCGGTGCGCAGGCCGATACGGTTGCTCGCCGCCGAGACCCGGTAGCCCTTCTCCGGCAGGGCCCGCAGCGCCGCATCCGTGATCCGGTCCGCACGCGGGCCCAGGATCAGCGGAAGCACCAACTCGGCCGGGGGAGCGGGCAGCGGGGCCGCGTCCACCGCGTCCGGCGTCTCCCCCGGGACGCCGAGCGGCAGGAACTGCCCGGCATCCAGCGGCGCCGGCCCGAGCCCGGAGAGCACATCGGTGGCCCGGCTGCCGAGCACCGGCCGCACGGCGATACCACCACCGAACGCCACATAGCTGCGCAGCCCCCCGACGGCCGGCCCCACATCGAGCACTGCCCCCGCGGGCACCCGCACCGGCGCGCCCCACGCCGCGGGGCTGCCGTCGATCCGTACCGGGCAGGGGGCGCCGGTCACGGCGGCGGTGACATCCGTACGGACCCGCACCGCGGTGCCGTCGACAGTGGTCTCCAGGGTGGCGGCGTCCGCCGTGTTCCCGGCGAGCAGATTCGCCAGCCGGTGCGCGGCCGGGTCCAGGGCGCCCGAGCGCGGTACGCCGAGATGCGCGTAGCCGGGGCGGCCGAGGTCCTGCACGGTGGTGAGCGCCCCGGGGCGTACGACCTCCAGAGCCGCCGGGAAGCCAGGATCCGGGCTCCCGGTATCCGGAACCCCAGCCTCCGGAACCCCGCCGTCCGGAAACCCAGCCCCTGGAGCCCCGGCTTCCGGATCCTCCGCGCCGGGAGCCCCGGCTTCCGGAACTCCGGTCTTCGGGTCGGCGGCACCCTGATCCCGCCTGCCCGGCGTACTCATACCGGCTCCTCGGTGGTGAACCGCACCCGCGCGCCCGGTACCAACAGAGCCGCCGGCTCCCGGTCCTCGTCCCACAGGACCGCGTCGGTGGTGCCGATCAGCTGCCAGCCGCCGGGGGACGAACGGGGGTAGATGCCCGCATAGGTGTCGGCGAGCGCGACGGAACCGGCGGGGACAGCCGTACGGGGCGTCGCCCGACGCGGCAGCCTGAGCCGGTCGGGGAGCCCGGACAGATAGCCGAAGCCCGGGACGAAACCGCAGAAGGCGACCCGGAACACGAGACCGCCGACGACGCCGGGCACCTCCTCGGGCGCCAACTGCCAGTGGTGCGCCACCTCCGCCAGATCGGGCCCGTCGTAGCGCACGGCGATCTCGATCTCCGGACCGCCCTTCCCCGCGGACGGCGCAACGGTCCAGGTGGGCAGCCGGGCGGCCAGTTCCCGGGGGTGGGCCAGACCGTCCAGCAGTACGGTCCGGGCGGCCGGCACGATCTCCGTCACCGGGGGCAGGTCGCCGGTGTCGCGCCGGCGCAGCAGCTCCGCGTGGAAGACCTCCGTGTCGGAGGCCGAAGCCAACTCGACGAGCAGGGCGTGTTCCCCCACCGGAAGCACCCTCACCGGAGCGGCCGTCCGTGCGGTCCGGGCGCCGTGCCGGGTACCCGGGCCCTCATGCGAAGGGCTCCAGGACGACCGCCGCGGCGAGCAGTTCACGGCGGACCCGCAGCGCGGTGCCGGCGGCTCCCGGGGTGTCGCCGTGCAGACAGAGCGACCGTGCGTCGACGGTGACGCGCTCCCCGGTGACCGCCGCCACCGAACGGTCGCGGACCATGCCCAGCGCGCGGGCGGCCACCGTCTCCGGGTCGTGCACCACCGCGTCCGGCTCACCGCGCGGAACGAGTGTGGCCCGCGCGGTGTACGCGCGATCCGCGAAGGCCTCGGGCACCGCGGGCAGCCCCGCGTCCGATGCCGCCGCCAGCAGCCGGGAGCCGGGCAGCCCGAGCACCGGCAGAGCGCCCCCGGCAAGCCGTACGCCCGCGACGACCGCGCCCGCCTGCTCCTCGTCGTGGACGGTGCGGTTGTAGAGCGCGCCGTGCGGTTTGACGTACGAGACCCGGCTGCCGGCGGCCCGCGCGAAGAGGTCCAACGCGCCGATCTGGTAGGCGACTTCGTCGGCCAGTTCATCGGCGGGGACATCCATCGCCCGCCGCCCGAAACCCGCCAGGTCGCGGTACGAGACCTGGGCGCCGATCCGTACACCGGCGGCGGCAGCCAGTTCACAGACCCGGCGCATGGTCGAGGGGTCGCCCGCGTGGAAGCCGCAGGCGACATTGGCACTGGTGACGACGGAGAGCAGCGCCTCGTCGTCGGTGAGCGTCCAGCGGCCGAACCCCTCGCCGAGGTCGGCGTTGAGATCGACCACGGCCGGGGCGGCGGCGGTCGGTGCGGTCGGTGAGGGCGGTGCGGTCGGGCTCATACGGGCTCCCTCCGGGGGGACATGAAGCCTAGCCGCCAGGGTCCGCGCGGGCCCGGTGGACAGGCGCCCCATCCGCGCCGTTTCGACCGTTGTCAGTGGGAGGACCTAATCTGTGCAGCGTGACTTCGCCTGCCCCGACGGAATTCGTTCCGCCCCAGCTCAGCGCGGGGCCGCGCCCCGCACCGGGCCCGGCCGCCGACGAAGGGCTGGCGCGGCGGCTGCGCGCGCTCGCCTGCACGGCGCCGCTGCACGACCTCGATGTGCGCAAGGCCAATCTGGCCGGCGAGTACACGGTCTACGCGATGGCCGAGGTGGCCCTCGCCGCGATCGACCTGGTCACGCTCAACATGGACTTCGACACGGGAGCCGACCACGACCAGATAGTGGCCAGGCTGCTGCCGCGCGTCGCGGCCCAGGCCCCGCGCCGCCCGGCCGACGAGCACGAGCGGGTCGCCCGCTGGGTCCTGGAGAACCTGATCAACGTCGGTAGCGTGGACCGCGGCTTCCGCGCGGTCTACGGCACCTTCGGCCCCGACGGCGAGTACGTCCGCCGCGACTACGACTTCAAGCTGGTCGAAGAAGTCCCCGGCCAGGGCGGCACGGTCTATCTGCGCACCACGGACGAAGCGGTCAACGTCCTGGTGGGCGCCCTCGACACGGACGTCACCAGCGCGCAGATCGCCGCCGAGGTGAAGCTGGAGGTGCTGATCAGCCGGGGCAGGCTCGCCGACGCCCAGCTCGCGGCCGAGCAGGCCAGGTACCGCACCGTGCAGTACGCGGAGACCCTGCGCAGGACGCTGGAGGCGACCCGGCGCAATGTCCGCGCGGTCGACTGGCTCAGGACCGTCCCCGACATGATCGACGAAGCCCTCGGCCATGTCGCCGACCGCTACCGCCATGAGAACGCGATCCTCACCAACATCCGCAAGGCCAGGGACGAGACGGAGGAGCCCGAGCACAAGCGGCGCGCGGCCGAGCTGGTCGACATCGTCAAGGACTGCATCCGCCGCCACACCCAGCTCCAGTCGCGGCTCCTCGAAGCGGGACCGCTCTTCCGTGCCGAGCAGGACCGGCAGGCCTTCGCCCCGCCCGCGGCGACCTCCGGACTCGACCTCTACGGACAGCTCGTCGCCCCCGTGCTGCCGCTCCCGCTGGAGCAGGCCATCCGGGTCACCGACGCGTTCTTCGCACGGGGCACCGGCCTGCGGACACCCGTGGCGGTACGCGTCGGGGACCTGGCCGACATTCTGCTGACCCCGCCCGCCGAGCGGGAGCACCTGGGCGCCGAGATGCCCGAGCCCGACCTGATCGCCACACCGGACGACAGCCGCTTCAGCGAGGAGCAGCTGGCAGCCGCGACGGACCTGCTCGACCTGGAGCACGACGCCCCGCGCCGCCTCTCCGGGCTGCTGGCCGAAGCCCGCCGTCTGCCCGTTCCCGAACTGCCCTATCTGGTCGCCCTGCTGGCCTTCCACGCGGCGAGCCCGCCGGTCGGCACCGCCTACCGGCAGGGCGAGGAGCGCCTGCTCTTCGCCGTGGACGACGGCACCGAGCTGGACGACTGCGAGTTCGGCGGCGCGGATCTGATCGTCGGGACGGCCCTCCTGGACACCGTCGGCATGGCCGCGGGCCGTACGGAGTCCGCATGAACCGCCGTGGGGCCGCCCCCTCCGCCCCGGGCGCCGGGAAGGCCCGGACCAGGAAGCCGGGAGGTCCGGAAGCCCGCCCGCCGGGCCCCGGGCAGCGCCGAAAGACACCGACCGAGGAGCAGCAGCTGTGAGCGAGACCCACGCCGAGCACACCGCGTGGAGCGAGCCCGACCCGGCCGGCACCACCGCGCCGCCGGCCGGCCCGGCGGTGACCCCGGCCGACGCAGCCGACGCCGCGCGGCTCGTCGCCTTCGGACTCCAGCCGAAGCTGCTGCCCGCCCGCGACGCCGAGTACGGGGAGCTGCTGCGCCGCTACCGGGAGGCGCCCGCCTTCGCCCGGCTCGCCGACGCCGTCGCCACCGGGCTCGGCCTGGTGGTCCTGGAGGTCTCGACCCGGGCGGGCATGGCGGTCGCCGCGGGGGAGGACTCGGTCTTCGCCGTACGCATGGGGGACTACGCGCGCCGCGCCGCCGCCGACTCCGCCGACCGCTTCCTGCACGGACTGGCCCATCTCGCCGTCGCCGCCATGGCCTTCCCGCGCCCCGAAGACCTCGCCGACGACGGCTACATCGGCCGGATCACGGTCAACGGCGTCGACGCGTTCGTCCGCCAGGCGTGCCGCCGCCTGGAGGAACGGGCCGAGGAGCAGGGCGAGAACAGCGACCCGGCCACCGACGCCCCCGGGCTCGAATCCGCCTGGCGGATCTATGCCAGGCGCAGCTCCACCGGAGCCACCAAGGACGCCAGGCGGCTGGCCGGATCCACCACCGGCATCGTCGCCAAGGCCGTTGTCTTCCTCACGGATTCGGGATTCCTGCAACGCACCGGTGACGACGCCGGAGGCGCGTACCGCACCACCGCCCGCTACCAGCTCCAGGTGCGCGACATGGCGGGCAGCGCCGCCCTGGCCGAGCTGCTCGACCTGGGGGTCGTGCCGGTGACCGACGGCTCGGCCACGCTGCTGCCGCCCTCCGGTGCGGACGACCTCGAACTCACCGCCGACGCGGGACTGCCCTTCCACTCCTGAACAGCGCCCGGCCGGCCGAGAGAGCGCCGGGCCAGGCCCGAACAGCCCCGAGCAAGATCCCGCACCACAACGACGAGAGTCCGCCGCCATGTACGAGCTGTCCCGGGTCCGCCTCTACTCCATCGGACCTGCCGGTGCCCGCTACGCCGACACCGTGCTCGACCTGCGGGGAGTGGGAGCGCCCGTCCCCCACCCGGCCCCGGCCCAGGCGGAGTTCTTCGAGGAGGAGCCGGTCGGGCCGCCGCGCCGTCCCGCGCCCGCGGGCGTCCTCTTCCTGGAGAACGGCGGGGGCAAGTCGGTCCTGCTGAAGCTGATCTTCTCGGTGATGCTGCCCGGCCACCGCAACACGCTCGGCGGCGCCAGCTCCGGCGTCCTGCGCAAGTTCCTGCTCGCCGACGACTGCGGCCATGTCGCCCTGGAGTGGCAGCACACCCTCACCGGTGAACTCGTCGTCGTCGGCAAGGCCAGCGAGTGGCGGGGCCGGCAGGTCTCCAACGACCCCCGGAAGTTCGCCGAGGCCTGGTACTCGTTCCGGCCGGGCCCCGGGCTGAGCCTCGACTCACTCCCGGTCGCCGAAGCCACCACCGTACGGCCGCCGGTGGAAGGAGTGTCGGGGGCGCGCGGCAGGCGCCGCACCATGAAGGGCTTCCGCGACGCGATCACCGAGGCCGGCAAGTTCTATCCCCACCTGGACGTGCACTGGGAGGAGATCCACGACCGCTGGAACGAGCACCTCGGCGAGCTGGGACTCGACCCGGAACTCTTCCGCTACCAGCGCGAGATGAACGCGGACGAGGGCGAGGCGGCCGGTCTCTTCGCCGTCAAGAAGGACTCCGACTTCACCGATCTGCTGCTGCGCGCCGTCACCGACACCCGTGACACGGACGGCCTGGCCGACCTCGTCGGCAGTTTCGGCAGCAAGCTGGGCCGCCGCGCCGAACTCACCGCGGAACGGGACTTCACCGCCGGCTCGGTCGATCTGCTCGGCCGTATCGTCGACGCCGCCTCGGCACGCTCGCGGGCCCGGGACGTTCACGCGGGCGCCGAGCGCCGTACCCGCACCCTCGCCCGCAGGCTCTCCGCCCGCGCCGCCGACGAGCGGGGCCGTGCGTCCGACCTGGCCCAGCAGGTCACGTCCGCCGCCCACACCGTCACCCGGGCCGATGAGGCCCGTGGCCGCAGCGCGCTGATCGCCGCCGAACTGGCCTACCGGCACGCCTCGCTGGCGCTCACCGTCGCCGAGAAGTCCGCCGCGGCGCAGCGCAGGGAGCTGGCCGACGCACGGACCTTCCACTCCGCGTGGCAGGCCGCCGAGGCGGTGCTGCGCCACCGGGCGGCGGCCGACCGGTCGGCCCGGGTCGCCGTCGCCATCAGGGAGGCCGAGCGGGACGCCGCCCCGGCCCTGGCCGCCCGCAGCACCGCGGCGGCCGACCTGGTCCGCGCACTCCACTCGGCAGCCGAGAGCGGCGAACAGCTCGCCAACGAGGAGGAGGAGCGCGCGGCGGAGCTCCAGACGGCCGGCGAGGCCGCACACCGCGACGCGACGGCGGCCGCCACCGAGGCCCAGCGCGCCCGCAGCGAGGCCGGGCATCTGCGCCAGCGCCTCACCGAGGTCGCCCAGGAGACCTCCGAGGCCGTCCGCGCGGGCTGGCTCGACGACACCGCGCCCGACGCGGACCCGGCGCGCGCCGCCCTGGCGGCCAGCGACGCGGAGAAGGCGGCGGTCGCCGCCTGGGACACGGCCCGCGAGCAGGCCCGCAGCACGGCGGACGAGGCCAGGGAAGCGGCCTCCCGGGAGAGCAGGACCGACCTCGCCGCCGCCCGCGCGGCGGACGCGGCACGCGCCGCCGAGCGCG
The DNA here is from genome assembly GCF_042751845.1 of Streptomyces sp. NPDC059398. Taxonomy (NCBI): domain Bacteria; kingdom Bacillati; phylum Actinomycetota; class Actinomycetes; order Kitasatosporales; family Streptomycetaceae; genus Streptomyces; species Streptomyces sp. NPDC059398. Next base: position 35,690 of record NZ_JBHYWP010000041.1, read on the forward strand.
CCTACGAGACGGAGCTGCGCACCGCCGAATCCATCGCGGCGGAGCCCCGGCTCGCCGAACTGCTCGGCCTGCCGACGACGGTGACCACGGTCGCGGGGCTGCCGCAGCCCCGCAACGGCGGGGCACCGGCAGCGGACCGGCCACGCGACGCGGTCACCGCGGCCACGGCCGACAGCACGACGAGCGGAGAGCCGGGAACCGGCGGACCGCACGATGCCCCGGCCGCCGCGGGCACCACAGCCCGTGAGCCGGAGAGCCACCCGGACACCCTGGCGCGCGGTCCGCTCACCGCGGCCGAACTGGACCGCAACGCCGAAGAGCTGGGGGAACTGCTCGACGGGGGCGTCGCATCGGCCGAACGGCAGCTCTTCGAACTGCGCACGGCGGCCGCGGACGACTCCCGTATCCTCGGCGCCCTGGGCGACGGCGGGCTGCTGCCCCCGGGCCCGGATGTGCTGGCCACCGTCGAGTTCCTGGGCGAACACGGCATCCCGGCGCTGCCCGGATGGCGCTATCTCGCCCAGTCGGTGGACCCCGCGGACCACGCGGCGGTGCTGGCCGCCCGGCCCGAACTGGTCGACGGTGTGGTCATCACCGATCCGGCCGCACACGGCAGGGCCCGTGCGGTACTCGGCGGCGCCGCCCTGCTGCCGCGCTCCGCGGTCGCCGTGGGCACCGCGTCCGCGCTGCTCGCCCCGGTCCCGGGGCCCGGGCCGTCCGGTACGTCGGATGCCGAGGTCTTCCTCGTACGGCCGAACCCGGCCATGCACGACGAGCATGCCGCCGATGAGGAGCGGCAGGCGCTGCGCACCCGCGCGGGCCGGCGCGACGAGGAGATCCGCACGCTCGCCGCCCGGCTGAGTGGCGACCGGACCCTCGCCGCCCGGCTCGGCTCCTGGCGGTCCGCCTGCCCGCCCGGCACCCTCGCCGAGCTGGAGGCGGTCGCGAGCAGTGCCAAGGAGGCCGCCGAGGCCGCCGCCACCGCACTGGAGGAGGCGCGTACCGACCGTACCGAGGCGGACGAGGCGGCTGCCGACGCCGGCCGGGTGCGCGACGAACGCCAGGAAACAGCCCAGCGCGCCCGGCGGGTCGCCGACGCGCTCTCCGGGCTCGCCTTCCGCCTCCGCGAACGGGCGGGCTGGCAGGTCACCCTGCGCGAACTGGGCGAAGAGGCCGCCGAGTCGGAGTCCCGCGCCGCGACCTGCCTGGAGCGCGCCCGAGCGGCCGACGAGGACCGCAGAGCCGCCCAGCGCGCCGCCGACGACGCACGGCGCACCGCCCGCGCGCTGCGGGCCGAACGGTCCGAGATCGCCGGGGTGCCCGAGGACCTGCCCGCACCGGACGAGGGCGCGCAGCGCTCCGCCCTGCCCGCTCTGCGAGAGGCGTACCGGGCCGCTTCGCAGCTGTACGAGAAGGTCGGCGTCGGGGCCGATCTGCGGGCCGAGCAGGCCAGGGCCGAGAGCGACGAGAGCGCGGCCCGCGCCGAGCTCGACCGGCTCTCCAACAAGGTCCGCACCCGCGCCGCCCAGCTGCTCGAATCCACCGACGGCGCGGACGGCCCCTCACGGCAGGCGGCGGCCGCCCGTGCGGAGTCGCTCGTCCAGATGCTGGAGACCCGGGCGTCGGCCGCCAGCGAACAGCTGGGCCGGCTGCGCGGTGAGGCCGAGCGGCTGGCCCCCGCCGACGGTACGGAGGCCCACACCGAACTGCCCGGCGAGCTGGTCCCGGCCGACGCGGACGCGGCGCAGGCCCTGCTCCGCAAGGCCACCGCCGAACTGGCCTCCCGTACCGATGCGTTGGAGACCTCCCGGGCGGCCCACGCCGAACTGCTGCGCGCACACCGGGCGTCGGAGGACGCCGCGGGCGGCTTCGACGAATCGGCGGCCCTGCTGCGGGATCTGCTCCGCGACCCGCACCAGGACGACGAGAGCACCGAACCGGCGCCGCCCGAGCCCTACCCCGGCAGCCAGGAGGAGGCCCGCGAGTCGGGCGCCGACGCCCGCCGCTCGCTGCGCGGCTGCGCGGGTGATCTGTCGGCGGCCGAGTCGGCGGTGCGGGAGGCGAGCGACATCCTCGTACGCCATGCCAACGCCACCCGTTACGAGCAGGTCCGCACCCCGGCACGCCAGCAGATCCGTGAACTGCCCGCTGCCGCGCTGCCCGAGCACGCCGAGAAGTGGGCGGCGGCCTTTGCCCCCCGGCTGCGGGTGCTCACCGATGAGCTGGAGCAGCTGGAGCGCAACCGCGAGTCGATCGTCGACCGGCTGCGCGGCCTGGTGGAGTCCGCGCTCACGACTCTCCGCTCCGCCCAGCGGCTCTCCCGGCTGCCCGAGGGGCTCGGGGAGTGGTCGGGCCAGGAGTTCCTGCGGATCCGTTTCGACGAGCCCGACCAGGCCACCCTCGCGGAGCGGCTCGGCGAGGTCATCGACGAGGCGACCCGTGCGGCTCTGAAGAAGAACTCCGATTTGCGCAGGGACGGGATGTCACTGCTGCTGCGGGCCGTCCACGCGGCGCTCGAACCGAAGGGCGTCGCGGTCGAGATCCTCAAGCCGGACGCCGTGCTCCGGGCCGAGCGCGTGCCGGTCGGGCAGATGGGAGACGTCTTCTCCGGCGGCCAGCTGCTCACCGCCGCGATCGCCCTCTACTGCACGATGGCCGCCCTGCGCAGCAACGACCGGGGCCGCGACAGGCACCGGCACGCGGGGACCCTCTTCCTGGACAACCCGATCGGCCGGGCGAACGCCACCTATCTGCTGGAACTCCAGCGCGCGGTCTCCGACGCGCTCGGCGTCCAGCTGCTCTATACGACGGGACTGTTCGACACCACGGCCCTCGCGGAATTCCCCCTGGTCATCAGATTGCGCAATGACGCGGATCTCCGGGCGGGGCTGAAGTACATCAGCGTGGAGGAGCATCTGCGGCCCGGCCTCCCGCAACTGGACCCCGGAGGGGAGCAGGTGCACGGCGAAATCACCGCGACCCGGATGTTCCGGCGGGGCCAGCCGGTTCCGGGCGGTGAGCTGGTTCCGGGCGGTGCGTCCGCCCAGGGCGGTGCGTCGGTCACGGCCGGTGAGCCGGGCCAAGGCGCTTAGGCCAAGGCGCTTACTCCCCGTCCCGTCCGCGAAGCCCCATACAACCCGGCGGTTCAGGCCTGGGGCGACAGCCGACTGGTGCGGTTCGCCTGGTTCGCCGGTATCCGCTCGGTGTCCCGCTCCTGCCGGCGGGCCGCCCGCCGAGCCGCTCGCCGCTCCTTACGGAGCCGGCGGGCGGTGCTGCTGGGCGCGGAGGTCACCCCGTGGCGCTGGTTCCACACCTGCCGGGTGATCCAGACGTCCAGCACCGCCCAGGTCGCGACGACCGTGCTCGCCACACTGCTCAGCACCATGGGGAAGGCCAGCCAGGAGCCGGAGACGGTGGAGAGGAAGGCCGTCACGGCCTGTATCAGTGTCACGGAGACGATGAGCACGGCACGCACCGCGCTTCCGCGCACCGGATCCGGCAGCCGGTAGCGCCCGACGGGCTCCTCGGTCCACAACGTCCGCAGGGGCGCCTCGCCCTCTTCGATGGCCATGCTCACTTCACCCTCGACCTTCACGCCTCGGCGCTGTCCGACTCCAGAACGGATGCCCGGCTTGGGTCGGTTCAAGCGTCCCCGCCCGTGGTGCGCCCCTCGTACGCAATGACGAACAACTCCCGTAAAAGATTCCCGCCATCCATGGAAATCCAGCCAACCGCACACGGGTGGAAAGTGCCGTCCTGCCAGGGTTCTCTCGTCGGATCAGGGAAGACGATCTGCTGGGATACCAGGACATGGGGTGATCAACTCTCGTGCAGGCGGCTGAAAATAGCCCGGACGTCCCTTCGAGTAGCCTGGGCCGCAGTAGTAGGCTCACGCCGTTTGTTGACGGAACACCACCCCCGCCGGGCGGGGTTGAGCTGGGGGAGGCCATGCGCTTTCGCGGGAAGTCCATCCGCAGGAAGATCGTGGCGCTGTTGCTGGTCCCACTTGTCGCGTTGACGGCGATCTGGACGTTCTCCGTCTACCTCACCGGCCGGGACGCCCTGCAACTGATGCGCGCGGGCACCGTTTACAAGAGAGTGGCCGAACCGCTCGGCGTCTCACTCCAGGATGTCGAGAAGGAACGCTCCCTCACCCTGCGCCAGCTGGTCGACCCGGGAGCATCCGACGTCCAGTCCGAACTGCGCACCCAGCGGGCGAGGACCGACGCGAGCCTGGCCGCGGTGCGCCGCGGCGCGGACCGGAGCGACGCCCGTTCCGCACTGGGCGGGAAGTCCGGACGGCAGCTGCGGGCCGTGCTGGACGGGTTCGCCGGGCTCGGCTCGCTGCGGCACAACGCGGGGAACCACGAGGTGACCCGCCGCGAGGCGTACGAGCAGTACAACCGGCTCTGCGACCAGGTGCTCGACTTCCTCGTCGACCTGCCCGCCCTGCAGAACTCCGGCCTCGACAAGGAGGCCCGGGGCCTGGTCGGCGTCAGCAGGGCCCGTGAGGCCTTCTCGCGTGAGGACGCGCTCCTCGGCTCCGCCCTCACATCCGGCCGGCTCGACCCCCACGATCTGCGCGACATCTCGGACCTGGTCACTGCCCGCACGATGTACTACACGGTCAGCCTGCCCTCGCTGCCCGACCAGGACGGCGACGTGTTCAGCGCCTACTGGAGCGGCCCTTCGACCATCCCGGTGCGCACCGCGGAGTCCACCGTGCTCGGCAAGAACTCCGGCAGTACCACCATCTCCGGCTCCGCGTCCCGCTGGACCACCGACGCGGGCCGGACACTCAGCCACCTCGACACGCTCGGCGACACAGCCCGCGCGGACTTCCGGGACCGGGTGAGGCCGGCCGTCCTCCGGGTCTTCGCCAAGGCCGGTGTCGCCGCGCTGCTCGGCATCGGCGGACTGCTGGTCTCGCTGGTGGTGTCCGTACGCATCGGACGCGAACTGGTCCGCGACCTCAGCCGGCTGCGCAAGGAGGCCCATGAGGTCTCCGGGGTGCGGCTGCCGGCCGTGATGCGCAGGCTCGCCGCCGGCGAACAGGTCGACATCGAGACCGAGGCACCCCGCCTCGAATACGCGAAGGACGAGGTCGGTCAAGTCGGCCTTGCCCTCAACACCGTCCAGCGCGCGGCGGTCGAAGCAGCCGTGCGCCAGGCCGACCTGCGCCGCGGGGTCTCCGACGTCTTCGTGAACCTCGCCCGGCGCAACCAGGTCCTGCTGCACCGCCAGCTGACGCTGCTGGACAGCATGGAGCGCCGTACGGAGGACACCGAGGAGCTTGCCGACCTCTTCCGGCTCGACCACCTCACCACCCGTATGCGCCGCCACGCCGAAGGGCTGGTGATCCTCTCCGGAGCCGCCCCCTCCCGGCAGTGGCGCAAGCCGGTCCAGCTGATGGATGTCGTACGCGCCGCGGTCGCCGAGGTCGAGGACTACGAGCGGATCGAGGTCAGGCGGCTGCCGAGGATCGGCGTTGGCGGCCCCGCCGTCGCCGACCTCACCCATCTGATCGCCGAACTCCTGGAGAACGCCACGGTGTTCTCGCCTCCGCACACAGCGGTCCAGGTGCTGGGCGAGCGGGTCGCCAACGGTTTCACCCTGGAGATCCACGACCGTGGGCTCGGTCTCGCGCCCGACGCGCTGCTCGACGCCAATCTGCGGCTCGCGGAGACCCCCGAGTTCGAGCTGTCCGACACCGACCGGCTGGGCCTCTTCGTGGTGAGCAGGCTCGCGCAGCGGCAGAACGTCCGGGTCTCGCTCCAGCCCTCGCCGTACGGCGGCACCACCGCCGTCATCTTCATCCCGGTGGCGCTGCTCACCGACGCGCCGGACTCCGAGGGGTCCGACCAGGACGGCACGGCCGAGGGCTCCGGGGCCGACGGCGCCGGGTTCCGCGCCGACCGGCGGTCCGGGCACCGGTCCGGATCGCGCTCCGGGCTCGCGCCGGTGCCCGCCGCGGGCCGCACACCCGTGTCGGTGATCGACGGGCCGGTCGAACTGGAGCCGCCGGCCGACCCGTTGACGCTGGACGACACCGCGGACCTGGCGGACGAGGACAGCACACCGGGCGGGATCTTCCGCCACCGTGCGGTCGCCCCGGCCCCCGATCAGCATCAGCAGACCCCCGACGAAGGGGCGGCGCAGCAGGGCGTCACCCGGCCCGCCGGCCCCGTCGGACTGCCCCGGCGCCGCAAACCAGGACAGCCGACTCTCGTATCCGACCACGGGCGCCGGGTCGACATCCCCGAACAGACGGCGACCGGGCCCCGGAGGTCCGAACCCCCGCGTACCGGTTCCCCGATGAGCGGCGCGGCCCGGCAGCCCGAGCCCCCGCGCACCGGCCCCCCGGTGAGCGAGCCGCCGCAGCCCGAACCCTGGCGGAGCGCACCGCAGCCGCCCGCGCGGCCGTCCGCCCCCCGGGACCCCGGCCCGCCGCGCACCGGCCCCCCGGCCGCGGGCCCCGACGGACTGCCCCGCCGGGTACGCCAGGCGAGTCTGGCCCCGCAGCTGAGGGGCGCGCCCGCACCCGCTGCCGAACCGGCGGCGGCGGACGGCGATGAGCGCGACCCGGACGAAGTACGCAGCAGGATGGCATCGCTCCAGCGGGGCTGGCAGCGGGGGCGCCGCGACAACTCCGCACAGGACTCGGCAGAATCAGCCGCAGTCGGCACCGGACCGGCCGACACGGCACCAGGAAACGCATCGGAGGGGACCGGTCGATGACCGTACCGAACGCAGCAGGACACCACGGACCAGGTGGCCCCGGAGAGCTCAACTGGCTCCTCGACGAACTCGTCGACCGGGTCGGCAGCATCCGCAAGGCACTGGTCCTCTCGGGGGACGGTCTGGCGACCGGCACATCGAAGGACCTGACCCGGGAGGACGGCGAGCATCTGGCAGCCGTCGCCTCCGGCTTCCACAGCCTGGCCAAGGGCGTCGGGCGCCACTTCGAGGCCGGAAAGGTCCGCCAGACCGTCGTGGAGCTGGACGAAGCCTTCCTCTTCATCACGGCGGCGGGCGACGGCAGCTGCCTCGCCGTGCTGTCCGACGCGGACTCCGACGTCGGCCTGGTGGCGTACGAGATGACACTCATGGTGAAGCGGGTCGGTGCCCACCTCGCGACGGCCCCGCGGAGCGGGCTCACCGCGGGAGGGTGAGGGTGACGCCATGAGTGACGTGGGCCGGCCACCGGCGCACCACTGGTTCGACGACGACGCGGGGCCCGTGGTCCGTCCGTACGCCATGACACGCGGCCGTACCGGTGCCGGCCCCGGCCACCGCCTCGACCTGATCGCGCTGGTCGTCCCCGAGCCGGCCGCCGACGACCCGGGCAGGGACCAGCGGCTCTCACCCGAACATGTGGACATCGTCGAACGGTGCGCCACCGCACCGCAGTCCATCGCCGAACTGGCGGCCGACTTCGACCTGCCCGTGGGAGTGGTACGGGTCCTGGTCGGCGACCTCGTCGACGACGAACTCGTCCGCGTCACCCAGCCCGTACCGCCGGCGGAACTGCCGGACGTCAGCATTCTTCGCGAGGTAATCAATGGCCTTCGGGCGCTCTAGCCGCAACCAGCAGTTCGTCGAGCCGGTGACCCTCAAGATCTTAGTGGCGGGCGGATTCGGCGTGGGCAAGACCACTCTGGTGGGAGCGGTCAGCGAGATCCGGCCACTGCGTACCGAGGAGACGCTGAGCGAGGCGGGCCGCCCGGTGGACTCCACCGAAGGGGTGGAGCAGAAGACGACCACCACCGTCGCCATGGACTTCGGCCGCATCACGCTCAAGGAGGACCTCGTCCTCTATCTGTTCGGCACTCCGGGGCAGGACCGCTTCTGGTTCCTCTGGGACGAGCTGGCGCAGGGCTCACTCGGGGCGGTCGTGCTCGCCGACACCCGCCGTCTTGAGGACTGCTTCGCGGCGGTCGACTACTTCGAGCGGCGCTCCATCCCGTTCACCGTGGCCGTCAACTGCTTCGACGGAGCGGACCGATATCCCGGGGACACCGTGCGGTCCGCCCTCGACCTCGACCCCGGCGTGCCCGTCCTGATGTGTGACGCGCGGGACCGCGAGACCGTGAAGGAGGTACTGGTCTCCGTCGTGGAGCACGCCATGGCCCTCGCTTCCGGAGCCCGCGCGCACGCCATCACGTGAGGCCCCGCGCGCACGCCATCACCTGAGGCCCCCGCACAGGCCATCACCTGAGGAGCCCGCGTGCCCGCCGCCGCCGGTTCAGCGCTGCGGAAGGCCCCGCTCAGCGGACGGCGATCACCGACGAACCGTGCCCGAACAGCCCCTGGTTGGCGGTGATCGCGGCGCGTGCCCCCGGCACCTGGCGGGCGCCGGCCCCGCCGCGCAGCTGCCAGGTCACCTCGCAGACCTGGGCGATGGCCTGCGCGGGCACCGCCTCACCGAAGGAGGCAAGACCCCCACTGGGGTTGACCGGGACCCGGCCGCCGAGCGCGGTGGCGCCCTCCCGTACGAGTGTCGCGCCCTCGCCCGCCCCGCAGAGCCCGATGTCCTCGTACCACTCCAGCTCCAGCGCGGTCGACAGGTCGTAGACCTCGGCCAGTGAGATGTCCTCCGGGCCGATCCCCGCCTCCTCGTACGCCGCACGCGCGAGGGAGGCGCGGAAGGATTCCGCCGGGGCTGCCACGGCGGTCGCCGAGTCGGTGGCGATGTCCGGCAGGTCGAGTACGGTCCTGGGGTACGTGGGAGTGACGGTGGAGACCGCACGGATACGGACCGGGTGCGCCACCCCGTGCCGGCGTGCGAACTCCATGCTGGTGAGCACGAGAGCGGCCGCGCCGTCGGAGGTCGCGCAGATGTCGAGGAGCCGCAGCGGGTCGGCGACCACGGGTGAGGCGGCCACGTCATCGAGGGTGACCGGTTTGCGGTAGCGGGCGCCAGGGTTGAGCGCGCCCGCCGCCGAGTTCTTCACCTTCACCCGCGCGAAGTCCTCCAGGGTGTCGCCGTGGACGGCCATCCGGCGCCGGGCGTACAGCGCGAAGTACGCCGGGTTGGTGGCCCCCAGCACCCTGAAGCGCAGCCAGTCGGGGTCGTCGGGCCGCTCACCGCCCGCAGGGGCGAAGAACCCCTTCGGCGCGGAGTCGGCGCCGACCACCAGCACCACGTTCGCCATCCCGGCGAGTATCTGCGCCCTGGCCGTGCTGATGGCCTGCGCCCCGGACGCACAGGCCGCGTACACACTGGTGACGCGGACTCCCTGCCAGCCCAGCGCCCGCGCGAAGGTGGCGCCCGCCACATAGCCGGGATAGCCGCAGCGCACCGTGTCCGCGCCGACGACCGACTGCACCTCCTGCCAGCCGATCCCGGCGTCCGCGAGCGCGGTACGGGCCGCGGCCGTCCCGTACTCGACGAAGCTCCGCCCCCACTTGCCCCATGCGTGCATCCCGGCCCCCAGGACCGCTATGTCGCCGGTCATGAGCGCGCCCGCGGTGTCCGCACCGGCCGCCAGTGCCAGGTGGTCCAGACGGTGTCCGTGTCCTCGTTGAGCACGCCGGGTACGGCTTCCACCTCGGCGCCGACCGCCAGATCCGCGAGTGACACCCCAGGCGACGCCTGCCCGAGCACGACCATGCCCTCCGCCGCCAGCTCGACGGCGACCAGGATGTACGGCTCCCATGCGACGCCGGGGTCCGAGACATACGGCGCGGGCGGCCGGTAACGGCCGTCGGTGTACGACCAGACCCGGCCCCGCTTGGAGAGCGGGACCTCCACCAGTTCCCCGCCCGGGCAGCCCGGGTTGCGGCAGAAGGTGTCCTCACGCGGGAAGAAGACGGCGGAACAGGCCGAGCACCGGGTGCCCAGCAGCCGGAAGTCCTCATCCCCGGCCTCGGCCGTGAACCATCCGGCCACCACGGGTGTGCGCGTGCGCGTCAAAACCCCTCCCGGCATCAGCAAACTGACGGAACGTCAGAAGTGTGCCACGGGCCGGCCGCCGCCGCGAGCCACCTGTCGGCCGTTCTCCGGTGCCCCCAGGTTCGGCCCGTCTCCGCGCCCCAGGGTTCAGCCGTTCTCCGCCAGCCACTTCGCGGCGGTGGCGGCCAGTTCGTGGTCCCGGCCCGCCAGCATCGTCCGGATCATGCGTACGTCGCCCCGCAGCGACCAGGCCGGGTGGCCGAAGGTCGCGGGATTGTTCCCCTCTATGAGGAAGTGCGCGGGCCACGCGGTCCCGTACCCGATGAGCGGCAGCGCGGCCGCATACCGCTTCCGGCCCCGCGCAAGCCCGTAGGCGGTCACGGCGAGCCCGGTGAGCGTGCCGGCCAGATGCACCCACCGGGTCGCCGCCCGGGAGTGCATCGCGACGTAGTAGGGCCAGAACTCCTCGTACGAATCACATGTCTGCTGCGTCATGGGGAGACGGTAGGCGCCATGGGCGCACCGGGAGAAGGGGCATCCGTCACTCCGCCACCCCGTTACTCCCCGCTCCCTTACTCTGCTGCTACTCCGCCGTCGACGTGGCGATGAGTTTTCCCGCCCGGGTGAGTCTCACTATCGATACCGACAACACACAGCACACCGGAGGAACCGTGCCCCAGCTACTGAGAGTCCAGAACTTCACCGTCTCCAGCGACGGAGTCGCCGCGGGCGAGGACCAGACGCTCGAAAGGCCGTTCGGTCATGTCGATCCCGGGGAGCTGTTCTCCTGGGCCGGTGCCACGGCGAGCTGGCCGAACCGCACCGAGCCGGGCGGGAGCCGGGGCCTGGACGACTATCTGACGCGGGACTTCGCGCACAACATCGGCGCCGAGATCATGGGGCGCAACAAGTTCGGCCCCCAGCGCGGCCCCTGGCAGGACCACGAGTGGCAGGGCTGGTGGGGTGACGAGCCCCCGTTCCACACCCCGGTCTTCGTACTGACCCACCACCACCGCCCTTCGTTCACACTCTCCGACACCACGTTCCACTTCGTCGAAGCGGACCCCGCCACCGTCCTGGAGCAGGCAAAGGAGGCCGCGCAGGGCAAGGACGTCCGGCTCGGCGGCGGGGTCACCACCATCAGGGAGTTCCTCGACGCCGACCTCGTGGACACCCTGCATGTGGCGGTCTCGCCGGTGAAGCTCGGGTCAGGACTGCGGCTCTGGGATTCCCCCGACGAGCTGCGCGACCGGTTCCATCTGGACGTCGTTCCCAGCCCGAGCGGGATGACCCACCATCTGTTCTGGCGGAAGTGACCCCGGTGGCCGGCCGGGAAGGCCCCCGGCCGGCCGGGGAGGTCGGAAAGGGGGTACGGGACCGGCCCGGCGGCAGGTCAGCCGCGCCGGTCTCCGGCCGGCTCCCTTGACGGCGCGGCCCTGAGCGCGGCGGCCACGAAGGACGCGACCAGCGGCCGGCGGTCCCGCTCGTTCCAGGCGAGCACGAGGCGACTGGGCGGGGCGTCGGTCACCGGGACCAGCGTCACGCCGTCCGGGACCGGCTCCACCAGTGAGCGGGGGAGCATCCCGATCATCCGGTTCGCCGTGATCATGTGGAGCATCTGCACCACATCGGCCACCTCGGGCCCCGTGCCGTCGTCCCCGGCCAGCCCTTTCCAGCGCGGCAGCGTCTCATCCGCCAGATCGGACATCCGTACCGAGGCGCGCCCGGCCAGCCGGTGCGCGGACGGAAGGACCGCCACACGGTCCTCGGTGTGCAGCGTCTCGTGGGCCAGGCCGCCGAGTTCGTCGAACGGGGCGTAGAGCAGACCGACGTCGGCCCGCCCGTCACGCAGGAAGCCGGTCCGGTCGGCGGGCCCGCTGAACAGGATGTCCACCCGGCGGGCATCGGGCCGGCGGGCGTACTCGGCCAGGATCCCGGAGAGCAGCCCTGCGTCACCGCCCGGCTTGAGCACCAGCCGCAGCTGGTCCCCGGTGTCGCCGGCGCGCCGGGCGTTCCGGGCGGCGGCGCCGACCGCGTTGAGCGCGTGCCGCCCGTGTTCCTGCAACGCCTCCCCGGCCGGGGTGAGTCCGACATGGCGGCTGGAGCGTACGAACAGCGGGACACCGAGCCGGTTCTCGATCCGCCGGATCGCCTTCGACAGCGCCGGCTGGGCGATCGAGAGCCGCTCGGCGGCCCGGCCGAAGTGCAGCTCCTCGGCCAGGGCGATGAAGTACTCAAGCTCGCGGGTCTCCAGTTCGGCCATGCCTCCAGGTTATTGCCGAATGCCGAACGGGGCATGCGCGACACCGGTTTCGTGCAGCATCAGCGATGCCCGGCCACCGAGCGCCGGCTGACCGGAAAGTCGAAGTAGCGGTCCGGGTACGCCTCCGGCTGGTAGGTGAAGTGCCACCACTCCTCGGGGAGGTTGACGAAGCCCTCGGCGTCGAGTGCGGTCCGCAGCATGTCGCGGTGGGCGCGCTGGACGCCCTTGATCCGAGGGGCGTCCGTGTGTGCGAGGGTGTCGAAACAGTCGAAGCCGGTTCCCATGTCGATCGAGTTGTCCGGGAAGCGCTGCGCCTTCGGGGCGTAGCAGGGGGCGAGCCGCTGGCCGTGGTGGTACGGGCGGGTCGGCAGGGCAGGCAGCTTCACCAGGGTGAGATCCATGGTGCTGCCGCGGCTGTGGCCGGATTTCTCGGCGATGTAACCGTCGGCGAAGAGCCGGGACTTGTCGACCCGGGGATAGAACTCCGCCTTCATCGCCAGGGCGTCCGGGTCCTCGGCCCAGCGCACGAAGCGGTCGACGGCCCGCTGCGGCCGGTAGCAGTCGTAGACCTTCAGCGAATACCCGCGGCGCAGCAGCTTCGTCTGGGCCCGGTGCAGGGCCTGTGCGGCGGGGCGGGTGAGGATGCACAGCGGCTGCTCGTATCCGTCGACCGGGGCACCCGTGAAGTTGTGCTCGTACGGATACCGCATCTCCTGGATGATCGTCGGGTCCACGGCGCTCAGCGCGACGAAGTCCCGCGGCGCCCGCGGCTCCTGCTGCGCCCTGGCGGCGGGCGTTGCCGAGACGACGGCGAGCAGGGCGGCGGCGGCCAGGGACCGTACGGTGCGGGTCAGTCGTGTCATGGGCATTCCATCTATCAGGTGAACGGCCCGGAGGGGAAGGGTGATCGGCTCCGGTCCGCGCGCGACGGATCGCTCGTGGGCCTGCCAGGGATCCCCGCTGTCCGAGCCGCGGCGCCCCACCCGTAACCGCGGGATCCCACCTCGGCCGTGCGTCTCCCGATGCACTCGCAGGCCGTGCCCCCTGGCCCGGGGCCGTCCGGCCTCTTCCTCCGGTATCCGGCACCGGACCATCCCGTCCCATGGACGCCGGGTGTCGTCCGATGGGCGAGACACCGTTGACCGCGTGAGGTTCCCATCTGCTAGCTTCTGCCCCGTGTTCATGTCGCATTTACCAGATGTTTTCCACGGGCGGTCACTTTGACCCGCTGAGCGTGACCTCCCCGTACGCTGCCGCGACTGCCGACGCCTCCAGGCTCCCCACCGCTCCCCGTCCGCGCCCCGGGCCGCGACGGCACTCCGCCGTCAGCACCCCGGCAGCCGCCCGCGCACGCCGCGCCGCGGGTCCGCGCCCTCCTGTACCGACGTGGAGCCCTCATGAGTACCAACGAAAAAATCCCTGGAAAGGGCATACCCATCATTTCGGCCCAGGCTCCTGAAGCCGAGGGGGCAGCCGCACTCGGCGCGGCGGGCGTCGACCTGGAACCCATCGTCTCCGCATCGTCCCGGCGCCGCAGCCTGCCACGCTGGCTCCGACGTGCCACCGGGCCCGCGCTGCTGCTGATCCTGTGGCTGGTGCTCAGCGCCACCGGGGCACTCCCGTCGGACATCCTCGCTTCCCCCGGCACCATCGCCCGTACCGCCGGCGGGCTGATCTCCGACGGCACGCTGCCGTCCGCGATGGCGGTCTCGGTGCAACGCGTCGCCGTCGGACTGGTGCTGGGTGTGACGGCCGGGGGCGGGCTGGGGCTGCTGTCGGGGCTGCTGCGGATCGGCGAGGACCTGATCGACGCGGTGGTGCAGATGCTGCGCGCGGTGCCGTTCGCCGGGCTCATCCCGCTGCTGATCGTCTGGCTGGGTATCGACGAGACGGTCAAGGTGGCGCTGATCGCCCTCGCCACGGCCTTCCCCCTCTACATCAACACCCACGCCGGGATCCGGGGCGTGGACGAGCAACTGATCGAGGCCGGTGCCACGCTGGGCCTGGGCCGCTTCGGCCTGATCCGCCATGTCGTGCTGCCCGGAGCGCTGCCCGGAGCCCTGACCGGGCTGCGCTTCGCGCTGGGCTCGGCGTGGCTGGCCCTGGTCTTCGGCGAGACGGTCAACGCGGGCGACGGCATCGGCTTCCTGATGGACCAGGCCCGCGAGTACTACCGCACCGACGTCATCGTGGTCTGCCTGATCGTCTACGCCTTCCTCGGCCTGGCCGCCGATCTCGTCGTCCGTACGCTGGAAAGGCTGTTGCTGCAATGGCGACCCACGTTCACGGGGAACTGACCGCCGACCGGGCGGTCGTCGACATCACCGGTCTGACCCGGTCCTTCGACGGCCGGCCCGTCCTCGACAAGCTGGAACTCGCGGTACGGCCCGGCGAGTTCGTGGCTCTGCTCGGGCGCAGTGGCTGCGGCAAGAGCACACTGCTGCGGATACTCGCCGGACTCGACCGGGACATCGACGGCACCGTGCTCGTGCCCCGCCGCCGGGCGGTGGCCTTCCAGGCGCCCCGCCTGATGCCGTGGAAACGGGTGTGGCGCAACGTCGTGCTGGGCCTGCCCGGCCGCCCCGCCCGGGAGACCGCGGTACGGGCGCTGGCCGAGGTCGGCCTGGAGCACCGGGCCGATGCCTGGCCCAAGACGCTCTCCGGGGGTGAGGCCCAACGCGCTTCACTGGCACGGGCGCTGGTCCGCGAACCGGACCTCCTGCTGCTCGACGAACCGTTCGGCGCACTCGACGCACTCACCCGGATCAGAGCGCAGCAGCAGGTGGCCGAGGTGTGGCAGCGCAGGGGCTGCGCCGTGCTGCTCGTCACGCATGACGTGGAGGAAGCGCTGCTGCTGGCCGACCGGGTCCTGGTGATGCAGGACGGCGTCATCGCCCATGTGCAACCGGTGGCCCTTCCGCGCCCCCGCGACGTGGGAGCGCCTGAGTTCACCCTGCTGCGTGCCGGGCTGCTGACCGGGCTCGGCGTGGTGGCGACCCCGACCCCCTCCTGATTCCCCCCAACAGCCCCCCGGACACCTCCACTCGACCCGAAGAAGGACTCCCCGTGAAACGACGCTGCCTCGGCGCCCTGCTCATCCCGTTCGCTCTGCTGACCGCGGCGTGCGGAGGGAAGCCGGCACACACCGGGACCACGCTCAACGTCGGCGACCAGACCGGCGGCGACCGGGCCATGCTGGAAGCCTCCGGCGAACTGGACAACCTGCCGTACAAGATCCACTGGTCGAACTTCGCCTCCGGGCCGCTGCTCCTCGAAGCCGTCAACGCCAAGGCGGTCGACCTCGGCTGGACCGGCAACACACCGCCGGTGTTCGCCGCCGCGTCCAAATCGAAGATCACGGTCGTGGGCGCGATGCACAGCTCGGTCGCGGGTACGGCCATCCTGGTGCCGAAGAACTCGCCGCTGAAGAAGGTCCAGGACCTCAAGGGCAAGAAGATCGCGGTGATGCAGGGCACCACCGGGCACGACCTGCTGCTCTCCGTCCTCAAGAAGGCCGGAATGCCGGTCAAGGACGTGAAGGCCGACTACCTCCAGTCCGCAGAGGCGAAGACCGCCTTCAAGCGGGGAGACGTCGATGCCTGGGCGGCGGCCGACCCGACCACCACGCAGGCGCTGGACGGTGGGAACGCCCGGGTCCTGGTGAGCGGACAGGGCCTGGTCAACGGCCTCACCTTCGATGTCGCCGCCCCCTCGGCGCTGGCGGACAAGGGGAAGTCGGCGGCCATGAAGGACTACCTGCAGCGGCTGCAGCGCGCCCGGAAGTGGGTCTACCAGCACCCGCAGCAGTGGGCGAAGGTGTGGTCGAAGGACACGGGAGTGCCGTACAAGGTGGCGCTGGACGCGGTGCGCCGGACGTCGGGCACGACGGTACGGGTCGCCTTGGACCGGGCCGCCATCGCATCGGAGCAGCAGATCGCGGACGAGTTCGCTCGCCTGGAGCTGATACCGAAGCCGTTCAGGTTCTCCCAGTTCGTCGACACCCGGTTCAACGCCGGTGTACCGGCGTCCACCACCCCGCCCCACGTGTTCTGAACGGCGTTTCGACGACCGCCCCATCATGGTCGGTGACCGCGCCGCCCGACCCTTCGTACGACCGCGTGCGCAAAGGGATTCGGTCGGCTACAGTCCGCGCTCATGAACGAGCAGCCTGCCGCCAAGCCCCCCAGGGATTCCCACTGTTCGGCCTGTGGCGCCCCGTTCGCCACCGCCGGATGGCCCCGGACCTGCCCGTCCTGCGGGACCACCGCCTACCGCAACCCGCTGCCCGTCGCCGTGGCACTGCTGCCGGTACGGGACGCGCGGGGCGCCGGGCTCACCGTCATCACCCGGACCAACGAACCGCAGGCCGGCGGCATCGCCCTGCCCGGCGGCTTCGTCGACGGCACCGAGACATGGCAGCACGCCGTCGTACGCGAGCTGCGTGAGGAGACCGGCATCGCCGCCCGGCAGCAGGACGTACGGCTGGCCGACGCACGCAGCTCACCCGACGGGCATCTGCTGCTCTTCGGCCTGCTCCCGGAGTGCGCGGCGGACACACTCCCGCCGTCCGTTCCCACCGACGAGACAGCCGGCCGGCACATCCTGCGGGCCCCCACCGACCTCTGTTTCCCGCTGCACACCGCGGTCGTACGGCGCTGGTTCGCCGGGCAGTACGGCTGAGGCCCGGCCGGCCCCGGATCACCGCTGAACTCCACGGAACGGCCAGAAGCCGCTGCCGCGCCCCGCCCTACGCCCCCAGCCCCCGCACCCGCACCGGGCACCCCGGCTCCACCTCGCCCTCCGCCACCACGCGCCCGACCACGACCCGCCCGTCCTCCAGCGAGGCCGTGTAGCGCTCGACCTCCGGCTCCGCCCACCCGTCGCCGGTGTCCCGCACGACCACCCCGCCCCCGGTACGCCCGGCCGCCGGCGCCCAGACCTCCAGCCCGGTACCGCCGCCATCGACCCGTACCGGAATCACCGCACCGGCCCGCGCCAGCACCGGCACCCGTGACAGCGGCGCCTCCAGCACCACCTGCCCCGGCCCCTCGTACGCCGCACCGGTCGCCGTGTCGTACCAGCGCCCCCGCGGCAGCCGCACCGCCCGCCGGTCGCCGCCCCGGTCGAGCACCGGCGCCACCAGCAGACTGTCACCGAGCAGAAAGGCGTCGTCGCAGTCCCGCAGGGCGCGGTCCTCCGGCGCGCTCCACCAGACCGGCCGCACATACGGGGCGCCGGTCAGCCGGGAGACATGCGCCAGCGTCACGAAGTACGGATGCAGCCGCTCCCGTTCGATGAGCGCCGCCCTCGCGTGCTCCAGTGTCCGCGCGCCGAACTCCCACGGCTCCCTGCGCCCGGCCAGGATCGCCGAGTGCGTGCGCAGCAGCGGCAGGAAGGCGGCCAGCTGGAGCCAGCGCAGATACAGCTCGGGGGAGGGGCTGCCGTCGAAGCCGCCCACGTCGGGGCCCGAGTACGGCACCCCGCACAGACCGAGCCCCAGCACCAGCGAGAGCGAGGCACGCAGCCCCGCCCACCCGGTCGTCACATCGCCCGACCAGGTGCCGCCGTACCGCTGCATCCCCGCCCACCCGGAACGGGAGAAGAGAAAGGGCCGCTCGTCGGGGCGCAGCGCCCGCAGCCCCTCGTAACCGGCCCGCGCCATCGCCAGACCGTAGACGTTGTGGGCCTCCCGGTGGTCGCCGCCACGGCCCTCCAGATCGTGCCGCGACGAAAGCGGCAGCGTCGGATCCCCGAACGGCAGCATGGAGGCGGGCTCGTTCATGTCGTGCCAGAAACCGCTGAACCCCTGCGCGAGCCGCTCCGCGTACAGCCCGCCCCACCAGTCCCGCACCCACGGCGCCGTGAAATCGGGGTAGACGCACTCACCCGGCCACACGACCCCGCGCACCGCGGCGCCCCGGGCATCCCTGACGAAGGCGTCAGCGGCCAGCCCCTCCCCGTACACGCGGTTGCGCCGGTCGGCCTTCACCGCCGGATCGACGATCGAGACCAGCCGTACGCCGTCCCGCCGCAGCTCCTCGGCGAGTCCGGGCAGATCCGGGAACCGCCCGCTGTCGACCGTGAACACCTGGTGCCGGTCGTAGTGGTCGATGTCCAGATGCAGCGCCGTCAGCGGCAGCCCGTGCTCCCGGTATCCGGCGACGACCCTGCGCACCTCCCGGGCGCTGCCGAAACCCCACCGGGCGTGCTGCGGCCCCAGCGCCCAGGACGGCGGCAGCGCGGGCCGGCCGGTCAGCGCCGTCCAGCCCAGCAGGACCCGCGCCGGAGTGCCTGCCACCACCCAGCAGCGCAGCGGGCCGCCGGCCATCCGCACCTCACTGGAGCCCGGCCTGTCATGTCCCGATCCCGCCCCCTCCCGGCCCTCGGCCAGCACCACCAGGCCGTCCCGGGTGTTGTCGTGGAAGACCAGATGGGCCCCGGCGTCGGCCACCACCAGCTGGACCGGCATGGTGATGTACAGCGGATCGTCGCCCGGTCCGAAGCCACCGCGCGGATCGGTGTTCCACAGCCGGTACGTGCCGTCCCGCAGCCGGGGCCCCGACGCCCGCCCGCCGAGACCGAAGAAGCGCGCGTCGGCGGGCACCTCGGCCCGCTGCACCCAGCGGGCCGCGCCACCCGACACCGGCTCCCACCAGCGCGGCGGCAGCTCACGGCGGATCCGCACACCGCCCGGCGTGAGCAGCTCCACCGCGCCCTGCCGGGACACCACGACGGTCAGCCGCTCCGAGACCACCCGCCACCCGCCGGCCGTGTCCGGTTCGAGCACCGCCCGGGGATCCGCATCGGGACACCCGTCGGCCAGCGCGTACGACGGCTCCGGCTCAGCGCCGTCCCACCCCCAGAAGACCGCCCCGCCCACCGCGACCCGTACCAGCAGCTCGGAGCGGGTGAACCGGATGACACCGCCGCCCGGCCGGTGCTCCACACCGGTCACCGCACCGGGCACCCGCGCCCGCTCGCGGCCGCGCGGCGCGAGCTCAGCCGCGTCCGCGCGCCGTCCGCGCAGCGCGGTGCGCAGGGCGAGCCGCCCACGAGCCGAACCGAACGCCTTCACCGAGCGGACCAGGCCGCGACCGTCCATGACGATCACCCTGCCACCCCGGAACCGGCGGGCGAGGCTCGTTCAACCGTCGTTCACCTCGTCCTTGACCAGATGTTCACGATGCCGGCGCCGCAGGCCCGCCCTGGTGCGCGGGACGATCACATGGCATCGTCGCTGCCAGCCGTGTCACGCGCACACCCCTCGCACGTGCGCGCCCACACGCGACACCACGCGTACAGCCCGGGAGCCGCCCCATGAACCCATCGAACGCCGCGCCCCTCTGGCAGCCCAGCCAGGAACGGATCGACGGCGCCAGGATCACCCGCTTCCAGGCGTGGGCCGCCGAGCGGTACGGTGCACCCGCCGACGGTGGATACGAGGCCCTGCACCGCTGGTCGGTCGAGGAGCTCGCCACCTTCTGGCAGGCGGTCGCCGACTGGTTCGGCATCCGGTTCGACACCCCGTACGAGAGCGTGCTCGCCGACCGCTCCATGCCGGGCGCCCAGTGGTTCCCCGGAGCCACCGTCAACTACGCGGAGCACGCCCTGCGAACCGCCGCGGACCCGGCACGCGCACAGGAGCCCGCCCTGCTGTACGTCGACGAGCGCCAGGGTCCACAGCCCGTCAGCTGGTCCGAACTGCGCCGCCAGGTGGGAGCGCTCGCGGCCGAACTGCGAGCCCTGGGCGTACGCCCAGGCGACCGCGTCAGCGGCTATCTGCCCAACATCCCGCAGGCCGTCACCGCGCTGCTCGCCACCGCGGCGGTCGGCGCGGTCTGGACCTCCTGCGCCCCCGACTTCGGCGCCCGTGGTGTGCTGGACCGCTTCCAGCAGGTCGAGCCGGTCGTCCTGTTCGCCGTGGACGGCTACCGGTACGGCGGCAAGACCCATGACCGGCGCGACACCGTCGCCGAGGTCCGGGCCGAACTCCCCACCGTGCGCGCCGTGATCCACATCCCGCTGCTCGGTACCCCGGCCCCGGACGGCGCGCTCGACTGGTCGGCCGTCACATCCGGCGAAGCGGAGCCGGTGTTCGAACAGGTCCCCTTCGACCACCCGCTCTGGGTGCTCTACTCATCGGGCACCACCGGGCTCCCCAAGGCCATCGTGCAGTCCCAGGGCGGCATCCTGATCGAGCACCTCAAACAGCTCGGTCTGCACTGCGACCTCGGCCCGGGCGACCGCTTCTTCTGGTACACGTCGACCGGCTGGATGATGTGGAACTTCCTCGTCTCCGGCCTGCTCACCGGGACCACGATCGTCCTCTACGACGGCAGCCCCGGCTTCCCCGGCACCGACGCGCAGTGGCGCATCGCCGAACGCACCGGCACCACCCTCTTCGGCACCTCCGCCGCCTATGTCATGGCCTGCCGCAAGGCGGGCGTCCACCCCGCCCGCGACCACGACCTCTCCCGCGTCAAGTGCGTCGCCACCACCGGCTCCCCGCTTCCGCCCGACGGCTTCCGCTGGCTCCACGAGGCGGTCGGCGACGACCTCTGGATCGCCTCGGTCAGCGGCGGTACGGACGTCTGCAGCTGCTTCGCGGGGGCGGTCCCCACCCTCCCGGTCCACATCGGCGAACTCCAGGCCGCCTGCCTCGGCACCGACCTCCAGGCCTGGGACCCGCAGGGCAGACCGCTCATCGGCGAGGTCGGCGAGCTCGTCGTCACCAACCCCATGCCGTCCATGCCGATCCGCTTCTGGAACGACCCCGACGGCAGCCGCTACACGGGCAGTTACTTCGAGATGTACCCGGGAGTCTGGCGGCACGGCGACTGGATCACGATCACCGGCCACGGCTCCGTCATCATCCACGGACGCTCGGACTCCACCCTCAACCGGCAGGGCGTCCGGATGGGATCCGCCGACATCTACGAAGCGGTCGAGCGGCTCCCCGAGGTCCGCGAGTCGCTGGTCATCGGGGTCGAGGAGCCCGACGGCGGCTACTGGATGCCGCTCTTCGTCCAGCTCGCCCCCGGCACCCCGCTCGACGACGGGCTGCGCGGGCGCATCAAGCAGACCATCCGCGAGCAGCTCTCCCCGCGCCATGTCCCCGACGACATCATCGAAGTCCCGGGCGTCCCGCACACCCTCACCGGCAAACGCATCGAGGTCCCGGTGAAGCGGCTGCTCCAGGGTGCGGCGCTCGACAAGGCGGTCAACCCCGGCTCGGTCGACAACATCGAACTGCTGCACTTCTACGAGAAGCTGGCCCGCGACCGCGGCTGACCACCCACCCACGCCCGCACCGCCCTGGTGCGCTAACCCCCGTACATGGCCTCGGACTCACCCAGCACAGCCGCGAAGTCCGAGGCCAGCGCCGCCGCGTCCGGTCCGGCCAGGGCGGCCGTCGTGATCCGTACGGCCGGGGGAGAGGCGATACGGAACCGGGCCCCCGCCGCGATCCACCAGCCCCGCGAGCGCATCCCGTTGACCACAGCCGACTCGTCCCGCACCGGCACCCAGACACCGAGCCCGCTCGCCCCGTGCCCCGCGATCCCCAGCTCCCCGAGCCGGGCGAGCAGCGTCCGCCTGCGCTCCGTGTACGTCTCCGCGGCCCGCGCCACCAGTGCGCACACCGACCGGTCGGACATCGCCCGCGCGACCGTCTCCTGGAGGAGATGGCTGACCCAGCCGGAGGTCAGCAGCATCCGGCCGTCGTGACGGGCCAGCGTCGTCGCGTCGCAGGCCACCGCGGCCCAGCGCAGATCGATCCCCAGATGCTTGGAGACGGTCCGCACATGCGCCCACCGCTCCAGACCGCCCGCCGCCAGCGGGAACGCCGCCGCGTCCGCCACATCCGCGTTGTGGTCGTCCTCCACGACCAGCACATCGGGAAACCCCGCCAGCACGCCGAGGAGCGCCGCACGCCGCTCCGCCGAGAAGCAGCCCCCGACCGGACTCTGCCCCCGCGGGCTGCACACCACAGCGCGCGCACCGGCCCGCAGCGCGGCCCGCAGGGCCTCCGGCCGGATCCCCTCGTCGTCCACCGCGACCGGGGCCGTCCGCAGCCCCAACGCCGGTACGAGATCGAGGAGATGATGGAAGCCCGGATCCTCGACGGCGACGGTGTCACCCGGTCTCAGCTCCACCGAGAGCAGCCGGGCCATGCAGTCGAGCGCCCCGTGCGAGAACGTCACCCGCTCGTGCGGTACCCCGTCCCGCGCCAGCCACTCCCGCGCCAGCTCCTCCAGGGCGGGCAGCCGCGGCGACCCCCGGTACGAACCCCGCACGGGATCCACCGGGCCGGGCGGCAGCAGTACGGGGAGCAGCGCCGGGTCCGGATGGCCGCCGGCCAGATCACGCACCCCCGGCGGCACCTTCGGCGGCCGCCGCGAGCCCACCGCGGGCGCCTGCGCCACCACCGTGCCGCCGCGCCCGCGCGTGACCACGATGCCCCGCTGCCGCAGCTCCTTGTACGCCGTCGCCACCGTGCCGGGACTCACGCCGAGTCCCTCGGCCAGCCTGCGCACCGGAGGCAGCGCGGCCCCCGGCCCCAACAGGCCCTCGGCCACACCGTGTTCGACCGAAGCGGAAATCTCCCTGGCCGTCGTTCCACTGATCCCATATTGTGTTGCCACGTAGCAGAGTATGTATCAATACGTAAATTAGGTCAAGGGGGAACAGTGAGTCCGAGCAGGCGCCGAGCGGCACTGTACGCACGCATCCCGGGCGGCGATGACGGCCGCCGCATGCTCTGGATCAGCCTCATCAACAAGGTGGGCACCGGGCTCTGGATGGGCGCCGCCGCCCTCTACTTCACGCTCGTCGCCGGCCTCCCGGTCGCCGAGGTCGGCGTCCTCATGGGCGTCTCCGGAGCCGCCGGCATCGCGGGCGCACCACTCGCCGGCCATCTCGCCGACCGGTACCGCCTCACCCGCGTTCTGGTGGCCGCCCAGCTACTGCAGGCACTGGCCCTGCTCGCCCTGCTCACCACCCACGACTTCACGCTGATGCTCCTCTGCTCCGCGGCAGGCAGTCTCGGCGACCGAGGCTCCAACGTCCTCACCAAGCTCTACTCGGCCCGGGTCGGCGGCGCCGACCGCATCCGCTACCAGGCTGTCCAGCGCACGGTCTCCAACGCGGGCTGGGCCATCGGCGGCCTTGCCGCAGCCGTCACCCTCTCCATCGGGACCACCCACGCCTACGACAGCCTGCTCATCGGCAACGCCGTCTCCTACGCCGTGGTCGCCGCCCTCACCCTCCGCTGCGGTGAACCACCGGCCCCCACCCGGGTCGTCACGGGTTCCGGGGAGCGGGCGCCCCGGGCCCCGCAGCCCAACCCCTGGCGCGACCGCACGTACCTCCTCTTCACCGCGACCGAGACGATGCTCTTCCTCGACGACGCCGTGCTGCAGGTCGGCATGCCGCTGTGGATCGTCCACGCCACCGCCGCCCCGCACGGCCTGGCACCCCTGCTGATGGTCCTCAACTGCGTCATGGTCGTCTGCTGCCAGGTACCGCTCTCCCGCTTCGCCACCTCCCCGAGATCCGCCCGCGCCCTCCTGATGCCGCTGGCCGGCGCGTTCACCGTCGGCTGCCTCGCGATGACGGCGTCGTCGCACGGCGGCACCCGGGCGGCCGTCACCGCACTGCTCATCGCCGCGATCGCGCTGACTGTCGCGGAGATGCTGCACGCCACGGCTTCCTGGGAACTCTCCGTGACCCTCGCTGCCGACGGTGCGCAGGGCGCCTACCTCGGAGTGCACGGCCTCGCCCAGTCCGCCCAGCGCAGCGGCGGCCCGCTGCTCGTCACCGCGGTCATCGCCGCAGGCCCGCCAGGATGGCCCGTGCTCGCCGCAGGCGTTGTCGTGACCTGTGCGGCCCAGAGCCGTCTGGTGCGCTCCCGGCTGTCCGCAACGCCGTTGTCAGTGCCCACGGTTACTGTGAGTGAGCAATGATCGATCGCGCTCAGGGGGAGTCATGGCGCAGACACACCGGACCGGATCCATGCGGCGGGCACTGCGCCGCGAGGCACCCAGCACCGTCGGCCTGCTGGCCGACGAGCAGGACTTCGCGGCCATGCGGCGCTACCGCACCTTCACCTTCGACGACCACGCGGCCTATCTCCAGCAGGTGGAGGGCCTGCTGCGGTCCCTCACCGCCGAGGAGGTGCACACGACGGTCGCCCTCTTCGACCCCGAGGAGTACGAGGAGTTCTGCACGGCGGCCGGCCTCGACCCGGACTCGGCGGAGAGCCGGACACGCTTCACCGCGGGCATCGCGGCGGACGGGGCGACCGTCCCGTACACCGGCCAGCCCATCGACCGGCTGGTCCCGCTCCTGGTCAACGCCGCGGTGTGCCGGGCCACCCTGGAGTACGCGACGCTGGTGCTGGCCGATGCGGGGGAGTGCGCCGACTGCGGCCGGAACGTCGGCACGGCCTCCTTCGACCGGGCATCGCGCGCACTGAAGAGCCTGCTGGACGGCGCGGGGGCCGGAGTCCACCATCTCGTCTGCAGCATCCCCACCGAGGACGAACCGCTCATCGCCGTCCTGCACGCCGAGAGCGGCGAAGACCCCGGCATCCGGCTCGACCGCACCGAGGGCACCGCCTTCGTGACGGTCCTCGCCGCCGGCATGGCCCTGGAGAGCCCCGGCGGCACCGTCGTCCGTACGACGGCCCCCGGCCAGGACGACCGGGTCCGCGGCTGGCGGCTCCAGCGCGGCCGACTGCTGCCGCTCACCGCGGGAGAGGTGTTCAGCGCCTACTGCACGGACGCCGACACCGGCGACCCGGTCCCACCGGAGCCGGGCGTCGACTACTGCGCGGGATATCCGATCCCCGACGACGGCGCCCACCACTGACGGCAGAGCCCCACCGACCACCACCCGACCGACGGCCCACCGCACTGTCCGTCAACCACCGGGCCCATTGTCCCGGCAACAGCCGAGGGGCTCCCCGCCGACCACACGGCAGGAAGCCCCTCGGGCACCCCGGTACGGAATACCGCGGTGCGCAGCCCGGCTACTCGCCGGACAGCACCGCCTGAGCGGCCAGCCGTGCCTCGTCCGCCGAGTCCGCGGCGCGCGCCGCGGACGCCGCACGCTCGCACTGGGCGAGAGTGTGCTGCGCCAGCGTGGTGCGGACATAGGGGATGGCAGCCGCGCCCATGGAAAGGCTGGTCACCCCGAGACCGGCGAGCACACAGGCGAGGGTCGGATCGGACGCGGCCTCACCGCAGACACCACAGCTCTTGGCCTCGGCCTTCGCCGCCTCGGCGGCCATCGACACCAGGTCGAGCAGCGCGGGCTGCCAAGGATCCTGCAGCCGCGACACCGCACCGACCTGGCGGTCCGCCGCGAAGGTGTACTGCGCCAGGTCATTGGTGCCCAGCGACAGGAACTCGACCTCGCGCAGCAGGGAGCGCGCCCGCAGCGCGGCGGACGGAATCTCCACCATCGCACCGAACTTCGCATGCAGCCCCGCTTCCCGGCAGGCGTCGGCGAACGCCTTCGCATCGGCCCGGTCCGCCACCATCGGGGCCATGACCTCCAGATACACCGGAAGCCCCTCAACCGCCCTGGCCAGAGCCGCCAGTTGGGCGCGCAGCACATCCGGATGGTCGAGCAGCGACCGCAAACCCCGCACCCCGAGGGCGGGGTTCGGCTCGTCGGCCGGCGTCAGGAAGTCCAGCGGCTTGTCGGCCCCGGCGTCCAGCACCCGTACGACAACGCGGCTCTCCGGGAACGCTTCGAGCACCGAGCGGTACGCCTCGACCTGCTTCTCCTGCGACGGCGCGTTCGCGGAGTCGTCCAGGAACAGGAACTCGGTCCGGAAGAGCCCGACACCCTCGGCGCCCGCCTCCAGAGCGGCGGCGACATCACCGGGCCCGCCGATGTTCGCCAGCAGCGGCACCTTGTGACCGTCCGACGTGGCGCCAGGACCGGTGGCCGCGGAGAGCGCCGCCTTGCGGGCCGCAGCCGTGTCCACCAGCTCCGCGCGCTTCTCGTCGCTCGGCCGGACGAAGATCTCCCCGGTGCTGCCGTCGACAGCCACCACCGTGCCCTCGGCCAGCTCGCCCGCACCGGGCAGCGCCACGACCGCCGGCACACCGAGCGACCGCGCCAGGATCGCGCTGTGGCTGGTGGGCCCGCCCTCCTCGGTCACGAACCCGAGCACAAGCGTGGGGTCCAGCAGCGCCGTGTCGGCCGGGGCGAGATCCCGGGCGATCAGCACATACGGCTCGTCACTGTCGGGCACACCCGGCATCGGAACACCCAGCAACCGCGCGACGATACGGTTCCGCACATCGTCCAGGTCCGCGACCCGGCCCGCCAGATACTCACCGGCGCCGGCCAGCAGGGCGCGGTACGAGGCGAACGCGTCGTACACCGCGCGCTCGGCCGAACTCCCCACCGCGATACGCCGGTCAACATCAGCACTGAGCTCCGGGTCCTGCGCCATCATGGCCTGGGCCTCCAGCACATGCTGCGCCTCACCCCCGGCCAGGTTGCCGCGCGCGACGAGGTCGGCGGCCACAGCCTCCACGGCCTGCCGTGCGCGGCCCTGCTCGCGCTCCGCGTCCTCCGCCGGGATCTGCTTGGCAGGCGGTTCGAGAACGGCCGTACCCATGTGCCTGACCTCGCCGATGGCCACACCGTGGCTCACCCCGACGCCTCGCAGCGTTGTCTGCATGTCACCCGTCTCCGTCCGTAGCGGCGCACCCCGGCGCCGGGTGGTTGGCCGATGCACCGCTCTTCACGGCGCCGAAGTCACTGCCAGTTGAAGAGAGACCCGCCGACCGCGACATCGCCGCTCTCGGACAGGTCCGAGAGGGAGTCGGCAGTGGCTTCCAGCGCGACGACCGGGCAGATCGGGGACTTGCCTGCGGCCTCGACGCCTGCCGGGTCCCAGTGCACCAGGGCCTGTCCGCGCCGCACGGTGTCCCCCTTGTTGACGAGCAGTTCGAAACCCTCGCCGTTCAGCTGGACGGTGTCGA
This sequence comes from Streptomyces sp. NPDC059398, assembly GCF_042751845.1. Classification (NCBI taxonomy): domain Bacteria; kingdom Bacillati; phylum Actinomycetota; class Actinomycetes; order Kitasatosporales; family Streptomycetaceae; genus Streptomyces; species Streptomyces sp. NPDC059398. The sequence goes on from NZ_JBHYWP010000041.1 coordinate 62,853, forward strand.
TGCCGAGGTGGGTCAGTACTCCGTGGCCCTCTCCGTCGACGACGACGAAGGCGTGCGGGTGCAGGGAGACGACGATGCCGTCGACCGGCGACACCGCGTCGGCCGGCTCGCGTACGGGGTCGATGGCCGTGCCGGGCCCCACCATCGCGCCGGAGAACACGGGATCCGGCACCGCGGCCAGTCCAATCGCGCGTCCGGCGAGCGGGGATGTCACGCTGGTCATATGGGGCCTCTCAGAGGGCGGCGTACTCTTTCAGAAGGGTAAGTCATAGTAAGTCCCGGTTCCGCACGGGAGCGGCGGGTTGACAGACGCCGGTGGATACCGCAAGCGATTTGCTTCGCCCCTGGGCGAGCTGTACTGTCGAACCCCTGCCTGGCCCCGTCACGACATCAAGTCGGGGGCCGGTAGCCTCTCGAAACAGTCCAGGACTTCAGCTCCAGTCTATTTCTGCATGCCCGTAGGAATAGTGGTCGGAGCGAGGGAAAAGGACTGATAGAGTCGGAATCGCCGGAAAGGGAAACGCGAAAGCGTGGAACTGGAAAGCACCCGGCCGGCCGGGAATCGGACACGAAAGAGTCTGATAG
>NZ_JBHYWP010000042.1:0-18192 GCF_042751845.1 Streptomyces sp. NPDC059398
GGGCGCCCCTTCACGTACGTACGGGCAGGAACCGGCGGGCCGGGGCGGACGGGCGCGCAGCCGAGCCGGGACCGGCCGGAAACGGCGGGACCGGCCGGAAACGGCGGGACCGCTTCCGGGCTAGCGGGACCGCTTCGCGAGGCGCTCCACGTCTAGCAGGATCACCGCACGGGCCTCCAGCCGCAGCCAGCCGCGTCCGGCGAAGTCCGCGAGGGCCTTGTTGACCGTCTCGCGGGAGGCGCCGACCAGCTGGGCCAGCTCTTCCTGGGTGAGGTCGTGGACCACGTGGATGCCCTCCTCCGACTGCACACCGAAGCGGCGCGAGAGGTCGAGGAGCGCGCGGGCGACCCGGCCGGGCACGTCCGAGAAGACCAGGTCGGACATCTGGTCATTGGTCTTGCGCAGGCGGCGGGCGACCGCGCGCAGCAGCGCGGTGGCGACCTCGGGGCGGACGTTCAGCCAGGGCTGGAGGTCGCCGTGGCCCAGGCCCAGCAGCTTGACCTCGGTCAGGGCCGACGCCGTGGCGGTACGCGGCCCGGGGTCGAAGAGGGACAGCTCGCCGATGAGCTCGCCGGGGCCCAGGACGGCCAGCATGTTCTCGCGGCCGTCGGGGGAAGTGCGGTGCAGCTTCACCTTGCCTTCGGTGACCACATAGAGGCGGTCGCCGGGGTCGCCCTCGTGGAAGAGGGCGTCGCCGCGTGCGAGCGTCACCTCACTCATCGAGGCGCGCAGCTCAGCGGCCTGCTCGTCATCGAGCGCCGCGAAGAGCGGGGCGCGCCGCAGAACGTCGTCCACGAGTTCTCTCCTTGTCGACCTGCTCAGGGAACCGGCTGGTTCCCATCATGCCGGACGGGTCAATCAGTGTGATCAGTCACAAGTTTGACGTACTGCTGCCGCGGCTCGTACGGGAGGGGGCCGATTGGGTTGGGAATCGGCTGTGACCGGGGTGGATGTCGGTGGCTGCCTCTAGGCTGGCCGAGTGCCCAAAACGCCGATGAGAGCAGAGGGGCAAGGGGCTGAACGGGTGTCACCCGAGCTGTAATTCTGCTGTGGGCGAACAGTCGCCCAGCCGGGCGAAAAAGGCCGCAAACAAGACGAAACCGGTAAACCGGTGAAAGGGACCGACATGGCAGAGGCGGCTGGACCGGCGGAGGAAGCCGCGAAACAGGGTGCGAAAGCGGTGCCCAAGGGGGCCGCGCCCGCGCGGAAGACCACGGCGGCGCGGAAGACCCACACGGCGCGGGAGGCGGAGCCCGCGACGAAGGCGGGGACGGTCAAGGGGACGGCCAGGAGGACCGCGGCGGCGGCGAAGAAGGCTGCGCCGGCCAAGGAAGCTGCGCCGGCCAGGAAGGCCGCGGCGGCGAAGAAGACTGCGCCCGCCAAGAAGACTGCGGCGGCGAAGAAGACCGCGGCGGCGAAGAAGGCCGCGCCCGCCAAGAAGGCCGCGCCCGCGCCGGAGGCTGTCAAAATCCCTCGGTCCGAGTCCCATGCCGCCCTGGTCCGCCGGGCCCGCCGGATCAACCGTGAGCTGGCCGAGGTCTATCCGTACGCCCATCCCGAGCTCGACTTCGAGAACCCCTTCGAGCTGCTGGTCGCGACGGTCCTCTCGGCCCAGACCACCGACCTCCGGGTCAATCAGACGACGCCCGGTCTCTTCGCGAGGTTCCCCACCCCCGAGGACATGGCGGCGGCGGACCCGGAGGAGCTGGAGCAGATCCTGCGGCCGACCGGGTTCTTCCGGGCGAAGGCGAGGTCGGTCCTGGGGCTGTCCGCCGCTATCAGGGACAACTTCGGCGGCGAGGTGCCGGGCCGTCTCGAAGACCTGGTGTCGCTCCCCGGTGTCGGACGGAAAACGGCAAATGTCGTTCTTGGTAATGCTTTCGGAGTCCCGGGAATCACTGTCGACACCCACTTCGGGCGGCTGGTGCGCCGCTGGAAGTGGACCGAACAGGAGGACCCGGAGAAGGTCGAGGCCGAGGTCTGCGCGCTCTTCCCCAAGAGCGACTGGACGATGCTCTCGCACCGGGTCGTCTTCCACGGTCGCCGGATCTGCCACGCCCGTAAGCCGGCCTGCGGCGCCTGCCCGATCGCCCCGCTCTGTCCTTCGTACGGTGAGGGGGAGACGGACCCGGAGAAGGCGCGGAAGCTCCTGAAGTACGAGAAGGGCGGCCGGCCGGGCCAGCGGCTGAAGCCCCCGCCGGACTATCCGGGACAGCCGGCCCCGCCGATGGCGGCCGGGTGAACCGCAGGAACCACCCTTCCGTGCGGAACGATCGGGCCCGGCGCAGGCGTTGGAAGGGGCGGGGGTGCTGATGACGCGCGCTGGAGCGAAACACGAGGGACAAGAGAGACAAGGCGGGCAAAGGAGCCAGGAGGGCCAGGAAGGCCGGGAGAGACATACGGGCCGGGTTCAGGAGGGCCCGGTCGCCGTGACGCAGTCCGGGCTGCCCGGATGGCTGGCGCCGGTGGCCCGTGCGGCCGACACGGTGCGCCCCGAGCAGCTCAGCCGGTTTCTGCCGCCGGAGAGCGGCGGCGGGCGGCAGTCCGCCGTGCTGGTGCTCTTCGGCGAGGGCCCGGCGGGCCCCGAGCTGCTGCTGATGGAGCGGGCCTCCAGCCTGCGCTCCCATGCGGGGCAGCCCTCCTTCCCCGGCGGTTCCCTCGACCCGGGCGACGGCGATCCGCAGACCACCGGCCCGCTGCGGGCGGCCCTGCGCGAGGCCCAGGAGGAGACCGGGCTCGACCCCCTGGGCGTACAGCTCTTCGGTGTGCTGCCCCGGCTCTACATCCCGGTGAGCGGCTTCGTCGTGACGCCCGTGCTCGGCTGGTGGCGCGAGCCCAGCCCCGTACGGGCCGTGGACAGCGGTGAGACGGCCCGGGTCTTCACGGTTCCCGTGGCGGATCTCACGGACCCCGCCAACCGGGTGACGACGGTCCATCCGCGCGGCCACCGGGGCCCGGCATTTCTGGTCGAATCCGCCCTGGTCTGGGGCTTTACGGCCGGAGTGATCGACCGGATCCTGCACTTCGCGGGCTGGGAACAGCCCTGGGACCACTCCAGACAGGTCCCGCTCGACTGGCGCGCATGACAGGGTGGCCGACGTACTGGGCCACTCGGGCGACGCGGCGAACCACTGCGGCTCCCCGAGGGGCCGCACCACCGGCCGGCTGACGGTGACCGGCGACGAAAAGCGAGGCTCCCGACGGTGAACGTGCTGGACATCCTGCTGCTGCTGGCCGCTGTGTGGTTCGCGGTCATCGGCTACCGCCAGGGTTTCGTCGTCGGCATCCTCTCGGTGATCGGATTCCTCGGCGGCGGCGTGGTCGCCGTCTACGTACTGCCGATCATCTGGGACGAGCTCACGGAGAAGTCCGAGGTCTCCATGACGGCCACGGTCGTCGCGGTGGTGATCGTGATCGTCTGCGCATCGGTCGGCCAGGCCCTCACCACCCATCTGGGCAACAAGCTCCGCCGCTTCATCACCTGGTCACCGGCGCGTGCCCTCGACGCCACCGGCGGCGCCCTGGTCAACGTGGTGGCCATGCTGCTGGTCGCCTGGCTGATCGGTTCGGCCCTGGCCGGTACGACGCTGCCCACCCTCGGCAAGGAGGTCCGCACCTCCAAGGTGCTCATCGGGGTCTCCCGGGTGGTGCCCGCCCAGACCAGCACCTGGTTCACGGACTTCACATCCGTCCTCGCGCAGAACGGCTTCCCCCAGGTCTTCAGCCCGTTCGCCAATGAACCGATCACCGAGGTCAAGGCGCCCGACCCGGCACTGGCCCACAGCTCGGTCGTCACGAGCGCCAAGAAGTCCATCGTCAAGGTCGTCGGCACGGCGACCGGGTGCAGCAAGGTCCTGGAGGGCTCCGGCTTCGTCTTCGGCGACCACAGGGTGATGACCAACGCCCATGTCGTCGGCGGCGTCAGCGAACCGACCGTGCAGATCGGCGGCCAGGGCAAGCTGTACGACGCGAAGGTCGTGCTCTTCGACTGGGCGAAGGACATCGCCGTCCTGGACGTGCCGGCCCTGCACGCGCCCGCGCTGAAGTTCACCGGCTCCAGCCACGGCGCCCACAGCAACGACAGCGCGATCGTCGCCGGCTTCCCCGAGAACGGCGCGTACGACGTCCGTGCCGCCCGTATCCGCGGCCGGATCAACGCCAGCGGCCCGGACATCTACCACCGCGGGACGGTCACCCGGGACGTCTACTCGCTCCGTACGACCGTCCGGCAGGGCAACTCCGGCGGCCCCCTGCTGACCCCCGACGGCCAGGTATACGGAGTGGTCTTCGCCAAATCGCTCGACGACAGCAGCACCGGGTACGCGCTCACGGCCGACGAGATCCGCCAGGACATCGCCCAGGGCCGCACCGCGGACCAGCAGGTCGGCACGGAGGGATGCGCGCTGTGACGACGGGGACGTACACGGTCGGCACATACCCGGCGAGGCCGGCGGGAGGCACACGGTGAGGCTCACGATTCTCGGCGGCGGCGGATTCCGGGTGCCGTTGGTGTACGGGGCGCTGCTGCGCGACCACGCGGCGGGCCGGGTCACCCAGCTCACGCTCCACGATCTCGACCCCGCCAGGCTGGCGGCCGTGGCGCGTGTGCTGGCCGACCAGGCGGTGGACGTACCGGACGCGCCGGAGGTCCGTACCACCACCGACCTCGACGACGCGCTGCGCGGCGCCGACTTCGTCTTCTCCGCGATCCGGGTGGGCGGGCTCGCGGGCCGTGCGGCCGATGAGCGGGTGGCGCTGGCCGAGGGTGTACTCGGCCAGGAGACCGTCGGCGCGGGCGGTATCGCCTACGGACTCCGTACGGTCCCGGTCGCGAGGGACATCGCCCGCCGGGTCGCCCGGCTCGCCCCGGACGCCTGGGTCATCAACTTCACCAACCCGGCGGGCCTCGTCACCGAGGCGATGGCCGCCCATCTCGGCCGCCGGGTCGTCGGGATCTGCGACTCGCCGGTCGGCCTCGGCCGCCGGGTCGCGCGGGTCCTCGGCGCGGATCCCGCGTCGGCGCGGCTCGACTACGTGGGGCTGAACCATCTGGGCTGGCTGCGCGGGCTGTACGTCGGCGACAAGGACGTGCTGCCCGGCCTGTTCGACGACGAGCGGCTGCTGACCTCCTTCGAGGAGGGCAGGCTCTTCGGTGCCGAGTGGCTGCGTTCGATCCGCTCGGTGCCCAACGAGTATCTGCACTACTACTACTTCAACCGTGAGACCGTCGCCGCCTACCAGCAGGCCGGACAGACCCGCGGCGCCTTCCTGCGCGACCAGCAGGCCCGCTTCTACGACGAGATGGCGCACTCGTCGACGCCGGCGCTGGCGGCCTGGGACCGCACCCGGGCCGAACGCGAGGCGACGTACATGGCGGAGAACCGCGAGGCCGCGGGTGCGGGTGAACGGGAGGCCGACGACCTGGAGTCGGGCGGGTACGAGAACGTCGCGCTGGCCCTGATGCGGGCAATCGCGCGCGACGAGAGCGCCACCCTGATCCTGAACGTCCCCAACGGGGCCGCACCCCACCCGTCCGGAAGCGCTACGTCCGGTGGTGCTTCGTCCAGCGGTGCCTCGTCCAGTGGTGCTTCGTCCAGTGGTGCTACGTCCAGAAGCGCTGCGTCCGACGGCCGTACGCTCTCCGTGCTCGACGCCGCGGCCGTCATCGAGGTCCCCTGCCGGGTCGACGCGAACGGGCCGCGTCCGCTGCCGGTCTCCCAGCTGACGGGCCATGAGGCGGCGTTGGTGTCGGCGGTGAAGGCGGTGGAGCGCTCCGTGCTGGAGGCGGCGGAGAGCGGTTCGGTGCGGGCCGCGGTACGGGCGTTCGCCGTGCATCCGCTGGTCGATTCCGTGAATGTGGCGGCCAGGCTGCTCGACGGCTACCGGGCGGTGCACCCAGGGCTCGGCTACCTCACGGGGAGCTGAGCGTCCGGACCGTTGAGGCGGCGCTGCCGCAGGCGGGCCGGGGGACCGGTCCGCTCACGGCCTGGGGTGGCGTAACCGCGCCGACATCCAGCGCGCCCGGCGGCGGATGATGCGGGGAATGCCGAGACGGGGATCGTCATCGTCCCCGTCATGCGATCCGCCTCTCTCGTACGTGCCCAGGCCCGTGGCCGAGCGGCGGTTGCGTGCTGCGTCACCGTAGTCGTGCGTCCAGCCCATACCACCGTGTTTGCCCGTGCCTCATGGTCGGTAATCGCGTCCCGCGGGGCCAATTGGCCTATGCGTCAGGCATTTGGCTGTTCGTAGGACAAGAGTTCCCGTCCGGTCGCCGGGCGTGCCCCGGACGGCGGCACCATGGCCGCGCACCGGCACGACACGGGGCAGACCCCGGGGGCAGACCCGGGGTTCAGCGGTCGGGCTCGGGGTCCTGCAGCCAGTTGATGAGTTCCGTCGAGAACGCCCCGGGGTCCTCCTCCTGCGGAAAGTGCCCGAGACCGTCGAACAACCGCCAGCGGTACGGCGCTTCGACGTACTCCCCCGATCCGGCCGCGCTGCGCGTGCGCATCACCGGGTCGAGCGATCCGTGCAGATGCAGGGTCGGGACCCGCACCGGCCGCTTCATCCTGCGATTGAACTGAATGCCGTCCGGCCGCGCCAGCGACCGCACCATCCAGCGGTACGGCTCGATGGAACAGTGCGCCGTGGACGGGATCGACATCGCTCGCCGGTACGTCTCGACGGCGTCGTCCTCCGGGCGGACGGGCCCCGACCATTCACGCACCAGCTCACCGACGAGCGCCGCGTCGTCGGCGACAAGCTGACGCTCCGGCAGCCACGGCCGCTGGAAGCCCCAGACGTACGAACCGGCCCGGGACTGCGAGAAGTCGGAGAGCATCGCCGAACGCCAGCGCCGCGGGTGCGGCATCGACGAGACGGCGAGCCTGCGCACCAGCTTGGGCCGCATCACGGCCGCCGTCCACGCCAGATATCCGCCCAGGTCGTGCCCGACGAGCGCGGCGTCCGGCTCGCCGAGGGAGCGGATCACACCGGTGACGTCGAGGGCCAGGTTGGCGGGGTCGTACCCCCGGGGCGTGCGGTCGCTGCCGCCCACGCCCCGCAGATCCATCGCGACGGCACGGAACCCGGCGTCGGCGAGCGCGGTCAGCTGATGGCGCCAGGTCCACCAGAACTGCGGAAAACCGTGCAACAGCAGTACCAGTGGCCCGTCACCCGCCTCCGCGATGTGGAAGCGCGCGCCGTTGGCGGCGACGTCGCGGTGGGTCCAGGGCCCGTCGATTCGTACGACGGAGCCCATTTCGGCAGAAGCGGTCATGCCGACGAGCGTGCCACAGCCGACGGCTCACCGTTGACCGTGAGGGCGGCGTCGGCGGGCACCAGGACGGCCGCCTTGTCGAGGGACGGACGGTCGACGGACGGGCGGGGGTGCGGCCTGACGCCCTGGATGACAGCCGCGGTCTCCTTGGCGGACGCGACGACCTTCTGCGGGCCCTTGCCCTTCTTGGCCTTCTTGAAGAAGACGGTCCCGATCAGCGCGAGGATCCCGGCCACCAGCACGTTCGCGGCGAAGGACAGGACGAAGCAGATCGCCAGGTTCCAGTGGCTCCAGGTCCGGATGCCGTAGGCGAGGGCGAAACTCAGCATCGGCAGCGAGAAGAGGAGCACGATCCCGGCCGCCGAGAACGCGGCGCTGCCGACGGCGCCCCGCTTGACGTCCTGGCGGAGCTCGGCCTTGGCCAGGGCGATTTCGTCGTGCACCAGTGCGGACATCTCGGCGGTCGCCGAGGCGACCAGCTGGCCGAGACTGCGGTCGGCGGTGCCGGCAGGGCTGCTGGGGTGGCTCATCGCTGAATCCCTCTTCTTCTCTTGCGCGAGCGTTCGTCCGGTCGAGCGATCATCCGCGCGGGCGTCGTCATGGGCGTCGTCACACGTCGTGGCGTCCACAAGTCGTGGGCATCACAGGCCGTGGGTGTCGTCATGAACGGTCTGTTCGGAGTGATCTGACTTCAGATCATGCCGGACGGTCCTCGTCCTCGCTTGCTGCCCCCGCCCGTTCGGCCAGACGGCGGTGCTCGGCCGCCTTCCCCTCAAGGATCGCTGCCATGCGCAGATGGTGCGCGGCTTCGTCCTCCTCGTAGACGTCGGGGATGCCGTCGTGGTCCTCGTCGCGCTCCTCCTCGTCGCAGAGCGCCCGGTATCTGCGGTCGCGCACTCTGAGCAGGACGGAGGAGAGCGCGGCGGCGATCACCGAGCCCAGCAGCACCGATGCCTTGATCTCGGCGGTCGCCGTGGGATCTCCGTCGAAGGCCAGCTCCCCGATGAGGAGCGAGACGGTGAAGCCGATCCCGGCGAGCGTCGCCACCGCGAACACATCGGCCCAGGCCAGGTCCTTGTTGAGCCGGGCCTTGGTGAAGCGGGCCGTCAGCCACGTACCACCGAAGACGCCGACGGTTTTGCCGACGACCAGGCCCAGGACGACGCCCAGGGTCTCCGGCCTGCTGAACACGTCACCGAGAGCTCGGCCCGACACCGGCACCCCGGCGGAGAACAGCGCGAACAGCGGTACGGCGAGACCCGCTGAGAACGGCCTGACCAGGTGCTCTACATGCTCCCCCGGGGAGTGGCGCTCGCCCTCGTGGCGGTGGCAGCGGAGCATCAGGCCCATGGCGACACCGGCGATGGTGGCATGGACGCCGCTGTTGTACATCAGCCCCCAGATGACCAGCCCGAGCGGGACATAGACGTACCAGCCGTGCACGCCGAAGCGCAGCAGCAGCCAGAAGACGGCCAGGCCGGCCACCGCGCCGCCGAGCGCGGCGATGTTGATGTCGCTGGTGAAGAACACCGCGATGATCAGGATCGCGAAGAGGTCGTCGACGACGGCCAGGGTGAGCAGGAAGGCGCGCAGAGCGGAGGGGAGCGAGGTCCCGATGACCGCGAGGACGGCGAGCGCGAAGGCGATGTCGGTGGCGGTCGGTACGGCCCAGCCGTCGAGCGAACCGCCGCGGAAGACGTTGACCAGGGCGTACACCAGGGCCGGTACCGCCATCCCGCAGACCGCGGCGATGACCGGCAGCGCGGCGGCCTTGGGATCGCGCAGCTCACCCGCGACCATCTCGCGCTTCAGTTCGATCCCGGCGACGAAGAAGAAGACGGCGATCAGCCCGTCGGCCGCCCAGTGCTGGACCGAGAGGTGCAGGCCGACGGCGCCCGGACCCAGGTGGAAGTGGCTGACGGCGTCGTAGCTGCCGCGCAGCGGGGTGTTCGCCCAGACGAGGGCGGCAACGGCGGCGAGGAGGAGCAGCAGGCCCCCGACGGTCTCGGCCCGCAGTGCGTCAGCGAGATAGGTCCGTTCGGGGAGCGGAAGCCGCCCGAGGAAGGACGCGGTTCGGCGCTGGGGCCCGGGAGAGGGCTGGGGTGCCGGAGGGGGCTGCGGGTCCTGAGAGGGCTGGGGTTCCGGAGAGGGTTGGGGCTCGGAACGGCGCTGCGGCTCGGAAGAGCGCTTGGGCTTCGGGGCGGGCGCGGCCACGCGGGGGACCTCCGGTCAGATGGACAGCACAGAACACATGCCGACCAGACTTCCCGGCGCACCCGTCTCACTACTTCTTAACTTCTCACGGATTCTTCCTGCTGTTCCGTCTGCTCCACGTTATCCGAGGCCGGAACGCTCTGTTGACCCAGCGCTCTGTTGACCCAGCGCTCTGTTGACCCAGCGCTCTGTTGACGCAGATGGGGCGGCTCAGCGGGGATGGGTGCAGGGAGAATCCGGTGACGTGGCCGTCCGGCGGCCGTCTCTGTCCGTCATCTTACGGACAGAACGCCGGACGGGCATATCGAGCCCGTCCGGCGTTCCCCTGCCTTGCTCTGACTCAGTCCTCGGCTCAGTCCTCGCTGGAGGCGCTCGGCAGCTTCGTCTGGATCAGGCCCATCACCGAGGCGTCGGTGAGCGTGGAGACATCGCCCAGCTCACGGTCCTCCGCGATGTCGCGCAGCAGCCGCCGCATGATCTTCCCGGACCGGGTCTTGGGCAGCTCTGCCACGGGCAGGACCCGCTTCGGCTTGGCGATCGGCCCGAGCACCGAGCCCACATGGTTCCGCAGCTCCGCCGAGAGGTCCGCCGACTCCTCCACCGTGCCGCGCAGGATCACGAAGGCCACGATCGACTGACCGGTCGTCTCGTCAGCGGCGCCGACGACCGCCGCCTCGGCGACGGCCGGGTGCGAGACGAGCGCGGACTCGACCTCGGTGGTCGAGATGTTGTGCCCGGACACCAGCATCACGTCGTCGACCCGGCCGAGCAGCCAGAGGTCGCCGTCGTTGTCCTTCTTCGCGCCGTCACCCGCGAAGTACTTGCCCTCGAAGCGCGACCAGTAGGTGTCGATGAAGCGCTGGTCGTCGCCCCAGACGGTACGGAGCATGGAGGGCCACGGCTCGGTCAGGACCAGATAGCCGCCGCCTCCGTCCGGCACCTCGCGACCCTCGTCGTCGACGACCGTCGCGGAGATACCCGGCAGCGCACGCTGTGCGGACCCCGGCTTGGTCTCCGTGACTCCGGGCAGCGGGGAGATCATCATCGCGCCGGTCTCGGTCTGCCACCAGGTGTCCACGATGGGGCACTTGTCGGCGCCGATGTTCTTCCGGTACCACATCCATGCCTCGGGGTTGATCGGCTCACCGACCGACCCGAGGACCCGCAGCGACGTCAGGTCGAACTTGGCGGGGATGTCGTCTCCCCACTTCATGAACGTACGGATCGCGGTCGGCGCCGTGTAGAGGATCGAGACGCCGTACTTCTGGACGATCTCCCAGAACCGGCCCTGGTGCGGGGTGTCCGGCGTGCCCTCGTAGATCACCTGGGTCGCACCGTTGGCCAGCGGCCCGTACACGATGTACGAGTGGCCGGTCACCCAGCCGATGTCGGCCGTGCACCAGTAGACGTCCGTCTCCGGCTTGAGGTCGAAGACCGCGTGGTGGGTGTAGGCCGCCTGGGTGAGGTAGCCGCCGGACGTGTGCAGGATGCCCTTCGGCTTACCCGTCGTGCCCGAGGTGTAGAGGATGAACAGCGGGTGCTCGGCGTCGAATGCCTCGGGGGTGTGCTCGGTGGACTGGCGCCCCACGAACTCGTCCCACCAGACGTCCCGGCCCTCGGTCCATGCCGTGTCCTGGCCCGTACGCCGCACGACGAGCACATGCTCGACCTGCGGGCACTTCGCCACCGCTTCGTCGATCGCGGGCTTCAGCGCGGAGGGCTTGCCGCGGCGGTAGCCACCGTCGGCGGTGATGACGAGCTTCGCGTCGGCGTCCTGGATACGGGAGGCGACGGCGTCGGCCGAGAACCCGCCGAACACCACCGAGTGCGCTGCCCCGACCCGGGCGCAGGCGAGCATGGCCACTACCGCTTCGGCGATCATCGGCAGGTAGACGGCGACCCGGTCACCCTTCACGACGCCCAGCTCGGTGAGGGCGTTCGCGGCCTGCGAGACCTCGTCCTTGAGCTGTGCGTAGGTGATCGACCGGCCATCGCCGGGCTCGCCCTCGAAGTGGATGGCGACACGGTCGCCGTTGCCGGCCTCGACGTGCCGGTCCACGCAGTTGTACGCGACGTTGAGCTCACCGTCGGCGAACCACTTCGCGAACGGCGGGTTCGACCAGTCGAGCGTCTCGGTGGGCTCGGTGGCCCAGGTCAGCCGCCGCGCCTGCTCGGCCCAGAAGCCCAGCCGGTCCGCTGCGGCCTGCTCGTACGCCGCCGCTGTGACGTTGGCGTTCGCGGCCAGCTCGGTGGGCGGCGCGAAGCGTCGCTCCTCCTTGAGCAGATTGGCCAAGCTTTCGTTGCTCACGAGATCGCCCTTTCGACAAAGCCTTGTGTCCCAGGTCTAGCTCATCAGCCCGTGAGCCACTCTGACAAGGCCTCACGCCAATCAATTGGTTTAGACCTCTACCCCCGGGGAGGGGCTGGGTATTCCTTCCGGCTCGGTCCGGGCGCGTATTTCCGGGCAGCTCAGCCAGTGAGGTGGACCTGCGGCCCCGTACTCTCCCTCCGTTCTCCTCTCTCTTCGGCGGGAGCCACCTGGGCGAAGACCCCGTCCCGCTCAGCGGAGTCGGTGAGCAGATAGGCCTGGGCCTCGCCGACGTGGAAGTACATACCGTGCAGCTCCAGCGTGCCCTCCGAGAGCCGGCGTGCGACCGACTCGTGCGCCCGTAGATGCTCCAGTTGCTGGATGACATTGGTCAGACAGAGCTGCTCCACCGCATCGGCCGGCATCCGCCCGGAGATCCGCGCCCATGCGTGATGACGGCTCAGCATCCGCTCCAGGCTGGGCTGCCCATGACGCAACCAGCGCCGGAGGGGTGTGCTCTCGCCGGGCCGGGGGCCGGGTCCGGCGGTCGGCCCGCAAGCTGCACGATGACCAGCGCCCGTGCCGGGGCGCCGGCCCGTGCCGGGGCGGGGACCCGTGCCGGAGCTGGCAGTGGCCGCGTCCGCGTCCTCGTCTTCGTCCTCCGCATCGTTCAGGAGTGCGGTCATGGCGCCGCAGCCCGAGTGCCCGCAGACGGTGATCGACTCGACCCGCAGGATGTCGACCGCGTACTCGATCGCCGCTGCCACCGAGTCGTCGGACCCCTCGGCGCCGGGCAGCGGTACGAGATTGCCCACGTTCCGCACGGTGAACAGGTCGCCGGGTCCGCTCGACGTGATCATGCTGGTCACCAACCGGGAATCCGCGCAGGTGAGGAAGAGCTGCGAAGGGCGCTGTCCTTCCCGGGCGAGACGCGCCAGTTCGTCCCGGACCAGGGGAGCGGTGTCCCGCTGGAACGAGCTCAGACCACTGGCCAGTTGGCGGCCCCCCGGCCGCTGGGCCGCCCCGGCCGCGGCGGACTCGACGGCGGCCGACGTGGCGGCGGATGAGCTGTCCCGGGCTGCCGGAGAGCGGGGTCCGGGGGAGCGGCCGGTGGTGTGGGACTTGGGGTTCTCCGGCGGGCCGGCCCGATATCCGGGATGTTCGGGGCTTACGGGGTTTACGGGACGTACGCGCGGTGGTGCGTGCCCGGGTGGTGGTGGTGGTGCGTGCACGGGACGGGCTGGGTGTCCTCCGCCCGGTACTGCCTGTGCGGCGCGTGCAGTGTGTACGGCGTGGGGAGCGGCCTGGTCTCCGGCACCGGGCGACGTCGAGCGGAGCGCCGTAACGGGAGGTGCCGCCCCGCCGTGCACGGGCGAACCGGCCGCGGGGACCGGGTGGCCGGAGCCCGCCGGGTCGGGCGCGCGGTCGTCGCAGTGGTGGTTGCGCCAGGGTGTCCAGGGGCGGCAGCAGGTGTGGGTGCCGGAAGGGGGCTCGGCGATCCGGCCGCCTTCTCGCCCGGTCACATCGACCGTGCCGCCCTGGGCAATGTGCGCCTCCTGCCAGTGCTGGAGCGTCTCGTACGCCGCGTGATCCATGAACGAGCCGTCCAGCTCCACCACCGCGTCCGCCCCGCCGGGGATCTGCGCGAGCGTCCGGCTCAGCCGGGGCACGGCCAGAAACGTCAACTGCCCGCGTACCCGCAACCGGTGGACGCCGCCCACCTGGTCGAGAGTGATCCTGGTCCTGGCCAGCCGGTGCAGCGCCACACCGACGGCGACGGCGATACCGACCGCCACCCCCTCCAGCACACCGAAGCCCACGACCCCGGCCACCGTGGCCCCGTACACTGGGAACTCCCGGTGTCTGTGGACGTTGCGGATGTGCGCGTAACTCACCATCTGGAGGCCGACCACCATCACCAGGGCGGCCAGCGCGGCGAGCGGCATCCACTCCAGGACGCCCACCAGCAGCCCCGCGGCGAGCAGCATCCATACACCGTGCAGCACGGTCGAGGCGCGGCCGGTGGCACCCGCCCGGACATTCGCCGTGCTGCGCACCGCTCCACCGGACACCGGCAGGCCGCCGAGCATTCCGGACACCGTGTTGGCGAGGCCCTGACCACGCAGTTCGCGGTCGAGGTCGGCGCGTCTTCCCGTGGCTCCGGGGCGGTCGGCGGTCAGTTTGTCCACGGCAACCGTCGACAGCAGTGATTCGAGGCTCGCCACCAGCATCACGGTGAACACGGCGCCGAGCAGACCGAGCACCGGGCCGTGCGGCAGCTCCGGCAGGGCGTGGGCCCGCCAGGACGGGAGGTCGACGCGTGCGATCCCGGGCGCGGCGACCGAGGCCAGGGCGGTGGCTGCCGCAACGGACGTGAGGGCGGCGGGGATTCTGCGCAGCGCCCGCCCCGTACGTCCGGGGATGCGCGGCCACAGCACCAGTACGGCGATGGTGAGCGCGCCGATCAGCGGTGCGGCCGGGGCCACGCGGGCGAACTGTCCTGGCAGAGCGAGGGCGTTGGCGATGGCCGAGCTCTGTGGTGTACCGCCGAGCACGATATGGAGTTGGGCGAGCGCGATGGCGACACCGATGCCGGCGAGCGTGCCGTGCACGATGGCCGGGGAGACCGCGAGCGCGCTGCGGGCGGCGCGCAGTGAGCTCAGGACCAGCTGGAGCAGGCCGGCGCCGACGGTGATGGCGCAGGTCGTGCGCCAGCCGTAGTCCTGGATGAGTCCGGCCGTCACGACAGTGAGTCCCGCTGAGGGGCCGCTGACCTGGAGGGTGGAGCCCCCGAGCAGTCCGGCCACGATGCCGCCGACGGCCGCCGCGAGCAGTCCCGCTTCGAGCGGGGCGCCGATGGCGACCGCGAGACCCAGGGACATCGGGACCGCGATCAGGAACACCGTGATCGAGGCGGACAGATCGGCACCGGAAATCCGGAAGCGGGGCCGGGGGCGGTCTCCGCCCGGAGGGGGCCCGTGCGGGGGGTGGACGCGAGTGGTGGGTGAACAGTCGGTAAGGGTGTTCTCCGTACGGGTGGGGACGTAGGCAGGCATGGTTCCCGTCTCCTCCGGGGCGGCGTGGTCACTGAACAGCGGTCACAGAACGGCGGTCACAGGGCGTCGGGGGCTAGGCGGGGCTTGGAGGGCGTGAGGGCGGCCTGGGGCGGGCTGTGGGGAGCGGCGGGCGGGAGCACGCTCATCAACCCTCGGTAAATGAATCGTAATGCAGAGTAAAGGCCAGGAATGGTCATAAGGTACATATGGGCGAGTGGTTCACCCGATCCGGTGAGGCGGCATAGATGAAACACACTCCAGTTCGATGAACGGAGGGACGTCTCCGGAGTGGAACGGAAAAGGGGGGGGTGGAGCGAGCCGTCCGCCCGCTCCACCCCCTCCCCTGGCTGTTCACCGGCTCCGGTTGCCGACTCCGGGTCGTCCCCGGACCGGAGGGAGCGTCAGGAGGCGGCGCTGACCTCGGCGTACCGCTCGCTGAGCACGAACGCGGGGTCGACCTGGGAAGCCAGATCGGCCCCCGTCCGCTCGTTGCCCCAGCTCTCCGCGTTCTTCAGATGGAAGTGCACCATCTGACGCGTGTAGCGCTCCCAGTCGCGATGCGCGTAGCTGTCCTCCGCGGTGTCCTGGAGCGACTGGAGCGCCAGACGGTTCTCCGCCTCCAGCATGTCGAAGTGCGGCGGGCGGCCCTTCTCCATTGCGCGGACCCAGTCGGAGTGGCCGACCGTGACGAGCAGGTCGTCGCCGACCTCGGCGCGCAGGAACTCCAGATCGTCCGCGTCGCGCACCTTGTTGCCGACGACCTTCAGCGCGACGCCGAAGTCCCGTGCGTACTCCTTGTACTGGCGGTACACGGAGATCCCCTTACGGGTCGGTTCGGCCACCAGGAATGTCATGTCGAACCGCGTGAACATGCCGGAGGCGAAGGAGTCGGAACCGGCCGTCATATCGACGACGATGAACTCCTCCGGGCCGTCGACCAGATGATTCAGGCAGAGCTCGACCGCGCCGACCTTGGAGTGGTAGCAGGAGACGCCGAGATCCGACTCGGTGAACGGCCCCGTCGCCATCAGTCTGATGTCGCCGTCGTCCAGTGCGACAGGGCGGGCGCACGCGTCGTAGACCGGATTGTCCTCCCGGATCCGCAGCAGCCGGGAGCCGGTGCCGGGCGGAGTTGTTTTGATCATGGTCTCGGCGGAGGTGATCCGCGGGTTGGTCCCGCGGAGGTACTCCTTGATCAGCGGGAGGTGCGCGCCCATCGCGGGCAGTGCGGCGGAGTCCGCGTCGTCGAGACCTAGTGCGGCACCGAGGTGCTGGTTGATGTCGGCGTCCACGGCGAGGACGGGGGCCTCGTTGGCGGCCAGGTGGCGGATGAAGAGAGAGGACAGCGTGGTCTTGCCGCTGCCGCCCTTCCCTACGAAAGCGATCTTCATGTTCACGAAGGGTAGCGGTGTGAATGCGGTGCGTGGGTAGCGCAAGTGAAGAAGACCACTCCAAGGTGGGGTGACTGCCATGGACGCGTAGCCTCGCTTCCTATGACTGCGTTCTCCCGGAAGGCCGCCGCCGGAGCCCCGGTGACTCCTCCAGAACACTCGGATCCTCTCGCCGCGCTGGGCCAGCTGCCGGGCGTCGGCGATGCTGTCGACTCGGTACGCAAAGCCGTCGACCGGGTCTACGGGCACCGCGTCATGAGACGGCGCAGCACCGAGGTGACGGGTGAGGCCGCCCTGCGCGCCTCGCGTGGATCGGCCACGCTGTCGGGTGCGGACTGGGCGCTGGAGGAGGTGCGCCGGCGGACCGATTTCGGTGGCGATCCCGAGGCGCTCACCGTCGGCGCGGCGCTCCGGCTCTCCGCGGAGGCGGGTCAACTGCTGTCCATCTGGAGGCAGTCGCCGCTGCGAGTACTGGCCCGGCTGCATCTGGTGGCGGCTGCGGACTCGGGCGACACGGTCGGCCGTCCGCGGCTGGCGGGCGAGAAGGCCGACGAGCCCCTGATCGAGCTGCCGCTGCCGGACGCCGACGAGGTGTCCGCCCGGCTTGAGGGGCTTTCGCAGCTGGTCATCGCGGGGAGCGCGGCTCCGGCGCTGGTGACCGCGGCCGTGGTGCACGGTGAACTGCTCGCGCTGCGGCCCTTCACTTCGTACAACGGTCTCGTCGCGCGGGCCGCCGAGCGGGTCGTGCTGATCAACAGCGGGCTCGACCCCAAGTCCATCTGCCCCGCGGAGGTGGGCCACGCGGAGCTGGGGCGCGCGGCGTACGTGGCTGCGCTGGACGGCTATGCGTCGGGAACCCCGGAGGGCATGGCCGCATGGATCATGCACTGCGGTCGCGCGGTCGAGCTGGGCGTCCGGGAGACGACTGCCGTGTGCGAGGCGCTTCAGCGCGGTGCTGCCTAGGTCCGCGGTGCTGCCCCGGTGTGTCGCGAGGCTGCCCGGGTCCGCGGCGTGCTGCCCGGGTCCGCGGTGCGCTGCCCGGGGCCGCGGCGCTGCCCGGGTACGTCACGGCGCTGCCTGAGGGGTGCGGTGCGGTCCGGGATTGAAGCCGTGCCGGTGAGGTGAGTCTGTCCGGCTCGTCCCGCGAAAATGCGGCGGCACCCGGAGGTGCCGCCGCTGGCACGTCCACCGAATTACCAGGCGTCCTCGAAATTTTGCCCATCAGGCCGGGAACTTCGCCCGTCAACCTGGTGTGGCTGGCCCGTAATCGACGGGTCGACGTCGCGTGGGTACTCAGTTTCCGTGCGCGGTCCGTGGGGCCTTCTGCGGTTTCAGGTGATCCTCGCGGATGTCCTTGGTCTCGCGGGCCGTTGACTCCTTTGTACTCCTCTTCGCGGGCCGAGGGGAAGGCCTCGCTCCACTTCTTTACTTTTACTGTCAAACCCGGGCAAAGGGCCCACGGCGGGCGGTGCTCCGGCCGCCCCTGTTCGCGTACCAGACGAGACCTGCCGTGGCTGCCGCGGCACCGATCGCGGCAGCGGCCACCAGTGCGGGTCGCGGGGGCATCCGCAGCGCGGGCAGTCGCTGCTTCAGTCGCACGGGCCGGTTGAAGACGAGAATCGGCCACTCCCGGGTCCCCGCTTCACGGCGCAGCGACCGGTCCGGGTTGACCGCGTGCGGGTGGCCGACCGACTCCAGCATGGGGATGTCGGTCACCGAGTCGCTGTACGCGTAACAGCGCGCCAGGTCGTACCCCTCGGAGGCGGCGAGTTCCCTCACGGCCTCCGCCTTGGTGGGACCGTAGGCGTAGTACTCCACCTCGCCGGTGAAGCACCCGTCGTCGCCCACCACCATGCGGGGGGCGTCGACCCGGGCGGGGGCGTGGAGATCACCGAACGGCTCGTCTACCGCGGCAACGGATGTGGTTGCGTACCACAGATACGCGCC
>NZ_JBHYWP010000042.1:18202-40784 GCF_042751845.1 Streptomyces sp. NPDC059398
CTCCCGCCCGCCGGCTGGGGGGCCCGTGGGGCTCTCACCCCCCCCGCGCGGGTCACCCCCCCGGCGGCCCCCACCCCCGCGGGGGGGGCCCCCCCCCGGTCGGCGCCGAGGAGATCACCGATCGGCTCGACTACCTCGGCACCGGAGGTGGAGACGATCACCACATCGCGGCCTGCCGTGTGGTGCTCCTCGATGAGGGAAGCGGCCTCGTCGTAGATGATCGGGTCGATCAGATCGTGCAGGGTCTCGGCGACGATCTGCTTGACCTGCCGGACGTTCCAGCCCTTGCAGAGGGCGGAGAGATACTCGCGCATCCGCTCCATCTGGTCGTGATCCGCGCCACCGGCGAGGAATACGAACTGGGCGTACGCGGTGCGCAGTACGGCCCTGCGGTTGATCAGTCCGCCTTGATAGAAGGACTTGCTGAAGGTCAGCGTCGACGACTTGGCGATGACTGTCTTGTCGAGGTCAAAGAAGGCAGCGGTACGGGGCGACGAGTGGTTTTCCACAGCTCCGAGCATAGGTGCCCGCCATTCGGCTTACCCGGCGGCGCGTGGGTTTGCCTGAGAAGGCTCTCGGGTACACCATGGAAGTCACGGATCGTTCGCGACCGTGTTATCCCCGTCCGGCTCCTCCCCCCCCGAGTCGGACGTGGGGACGACCCCAGCTCTCCCCCCCGGCTGGGGTCGTCGCATGTCCGGACACGTTTTCGGGCGTGCACTCCCTGTCGGCAGCGGCTCAGCGGTCATCTGCGGCACTCTCCTCCGGTCGGCTGTGACGGTCCTCAGTACTGAATACGCATGACGCTCCGTAGTCGTTGCACTCCTCTCCGGAAGTCACCGATAAGGGTGGGGGAGATATTCACAACCAGTGAGTTGTCCACAGTTTTCGAGCAAGATCCACTTAATTTCCCGGGTCCCTGCACGGTGATTCCCATCGCGAAGTCGGCGGCCGTTCGCCACGGCTTCGCGGCACCAGGGAATCACTGTCAGAGGGAGGCGGGATCGTGGCTGGATCCATCACACCTGATCGACCGCCGGCGGCCGAGAGGCGCCGGGGGGGACCGCTGATCGTCACTGAGGACGCGGCTCTCCTCGACGATCTGCTGCGGCTGTGCGCCGCGGCCGGGGCCGAGCCGGAAGTCCATCACGGGGTGCCCGAGCACAAGGGCGGCTGGGAGGGCGCACCGCTGATCCTCGTGGGGGACGACGCCGCTGCCCGGGTCCGTGGGAGCACCCGCAGACCCGGGGTGTATCTGGTGGGGAGGGACCAGGACGACCCCGGTGTCTGGCAGCGGGCCGTCGAGATCGGGGCAGAGTACGTGCTGCGGCTGCCGGATGCCGAGAGCTGGCTCGTGGAGCGGATCGCGGATGTGGCCGAGGGCGCCGGGGACCAGGCGCTCACGGTCGGAGTGATCGGCGGCCGGGGCGGGGCCGGGGCATCCACCCTGGCGTGTGCGCTCGCCGTGACCGCGGCCCGGAGCGGTCTGCGCACTGTGCTCATCGACGGGGATCCGCTGGGCGGCGGACTCGATGTGCTGCTCGGCGGTGAACACGCACCGGGCAGAAGGTGGCCGGATTTCGCCCGTTCAAAAGGGCGGGTCGCCGGGAGCGCGCTGGAGGAATCCCTGCCGCGACTGCACGGGCTGCGCGTCCTCAGCTGGGACCGGACGGATGCGGTGGTGATCGCACCGGAGTCGATGCGGGCCGTCCTGGCGGCCGCGCGCAGGGGCGGCGGAGCGGTGGTCGTGGATCTGCCCCGGCGGGTCGACGAAGGGGTCGCGGAAGCGCTCGCCCAGCTCGATCTCGGCCTTCTGGTGGTGCCGGGTGAGCTCCGGGCGGTCGCTGCCGCGGCCAGGGTGGCTTCCATGGCCGGGATGGTCCTCCAGGACCTGCGGGCGGTGGTTCGCGGGCCCTATGCGCCGGGGCTGGACGAGGAATGGGTCGCTCAGGCGCTGAAGCTGCCCCTCGCGGGCGAACTGCCGCCGGAGGAAGGGCTGCTCGCCGCCCAGGGCGGCGGCGCTCCGCCGGGTGGCCGGGCCAAGGGACCGCTGGCCCGATTCAGTACGGCGTTCTGGGCGCAGGCCCTGGCCGGGCGAGGTGTCTCATGAGTACGGCGGCCATGTCCGCCGGGGCGCCGTCCTGCGCCGGCACGCCGCCACTCCTCGACGCCGTACGGCAGCGCCTCGCGGAGAGCGGGGCCGAGCCCACACCGGCACGGGTGGCAGCGGCGCTGCGCGCCCAGGGGCGGCTGCTGGGGGACGCGGAAGTGCTCGGGCACGCGGAGGAGTTGCGGTCCGAACTCGTGGGCTCCGGAAGGCTGGAGGCGCTGCTGGCTGATCCCGCGGTGACCGATGTGCTGGTCGCCGGGCCGGACCGGGTGTGGGTCGACCGCGGCACCGGACTCGAACTGACCGATGTGGCCTTCCCCGACGCCGCCGCGGTGCGCCGGCTGGCACAGCGGCTCGCCGCGGTGGCCGGGCGGCGCCTCGACGATGCCAGGCCCTGGGTGGACGCCCGGCTGCCGGACGGGACGCGGATGCATGCGGTGCTTGAACCGGTGGCCGTCGGGTCGGCCTGCCTCTCGTTGCGGGTGGTGCGGCCGAAGGCCTTCACCCTTGAGGAACTGGTGGCGGCGGGGACCGTCCCGCCGGGCGGTGACGCGGTGCTGCGGGCGCTGATCGATGCCCGGCTTTCCTTCCTGGTCAGTGGGGGCACGGGCTCGGGCAAGACGACGCTCCTCTCGTCCCTGCTGGGCCTGGTCGGGCCGGCCGAGCGGATTGTGCTGGCGGAGGACTCCTCGGAGTTGAGGCCCGAGCACCCGCATGTGGTGCGGCTGGAGTCGCGCCCGCCGAACCAGGAGGGGGCGGGCCGGGTGACCCTGCGGGATCTGGTCCGCCAGGCACTGCGGATGCGGCCCGACCGGCTGGTGGTGGGCGAGGTGCGCGGCGCCGAGGTCACCGAGCTGCTGGCCGCGCTGAACACAGGTCATGAAGGAGGCTGTGGAACTCTGCACGCGAATGCCGCAGCCGATGTCCCTGCCCGTCTCGAAGCGCTCGGGACGGCGGCGGGGCTCGACCGGGCCGCCCTGCACAGCCAATTGGCTGCGGCGCTTGCGGTCGTGGTGCATCTCGTACGGGATCGGTGCGGGCTGCGCCGGGTCGCCGAGGTGCATGTGCTGGACCGGGACGCGACGGGACTGGTGATGACCGTGCCCGCGCTGCGCTGGGGCGCTGAGGGCTTCACCCAGGGGCGCGGATGGCCCCGGCTGCGGGCCATGATCGGGGGCGCGTCATGACGGCTCTCGTCTTTGTGACGGTGCTCTGTGCGGGTGCGGCCCTCTGCATGCTGGCCGCGCAGGAGCGGGGGCTGCGCAGGGGGCGGATGCTGTTCGCCGGCGGTCCGGGGGCGGGCGCGCACGCGTGGAGCGGTCGGCTCCGCGGCCGGGTGCGTGGCCGTCTGCGGCCGGAGTGGCTCTGCCTTGTGGTGGCCGGAGTCGTCGCGGTACTGGGCGGATCGGTGCTGCCGCTACTGGCGGGGGGAGTGGCTGTGCCCCTGGTGGGGCGGCGGTTGCGGGCGGCGGCTGCGGCCCGTGACCGGCTGGCGCGGACCGACGCGGTGATCTCACTCTGTGGGGCGGTGGCCGCCGAACTGCGGGCCGGGAAGCAGCCCGGAGAGGCGTTGCTGGCTGCGGGACGGGGATCGGGCGCTCTGGGTACGGCGGAGGCCGCGGTGCTGGCAGCGGCGCGGTTCGGTGGAGATGTGCCGGAGGCTCTCCGGAGTGCGGCCCGGGAGCCGGGCGCTGCGGGACTGCGAGGTGCTGCCGCTTGCTGGCGGGTGTCCGTGGACGGGGGCGCCGGCCTGGCGGCCGGACTCGAAGGGCTGGAGGGCGCGCTGCGCGCCGAACGGGACGAACGAGTCGGCCTGCGCGCCGAATTGGCCGGGGCGAGGTCGACGGTGCTTGTCCTCGCTTTGCTTCCGGCGGGAGGGCTGCTGCTCGGCACCGCTCTCGGTGCCGATCCGCTGTGGACGCTGCTGCACACTCCGGCGGGGCTGTGCTGTCTGCTCGCGGGCGGGGTGCTGGAGAGCGCGGGGTTCTTCTGGGCAGGGCGGATCGTGCGGGCGGGGGAGGGGCTGTGACCGGGGCCGCGCACAGCGCTGTCATGGCGGGGGAGGTTGTCCACAGGCTGGGGGCAGTGCTGTGCGCCGTGGCTGTGGCAGCCCGACTGGGCCTTGCCTGGACCGGGCGGCGGCATGAACGCCTGTCCCGCAAGCGGGCCACCGCGCTGCTGGCCGCGACACCGGAAAGGCCGGCGCGACGCCCTGCCTACCGGGTGTGGGCTGCCCGGTGGGGCGCTCCGCTGGCCGCAGTGGCCACCTGCTGTGTCCTGGTCGGCGGGTGGAGCGGATGTGCGCTCGGCCTTGCCGCCGGGTACGGGGTGCGGTGCTGGCGGCGAAGGCGTTCTTCCTCCGAAGCCGACGAGACCCTGATGAGGTCGGCGGCACGTGAACTGCCTCTCGCCGCCGAGTTGCTGGCGGCATGCATCGCTGCCGGCGCCGGACCCCGCGAGGCGGCCGAGGCGGTCGGGGAATCACTGGGCGGGCCGGTCGGCGACGCGCTGGCCCGTGCGGCGGCAGAGCTGCGGCTCGGCAGTGAACCTGCCGCGGCCTGGGGGCGGTTCGGTTCGATACCGGGGGCGCCGGGGCTGGCCCGCTGCCTGGAGCGGGCCGCGTCGACCGGTGCCCCTGCCGCCGATTCGGTCGCCCGGCTCGCCGCGGGGCTCAGAGCCGACCGGGCCAGGGCGGCCAAGGAAAGGGCCGGCCGGGCGGGCGTTCTGATCACCGGGCCTGTTGGTCTCTGCTTCCTGCCTGCCTTCCTGGCGGTCGGAGTGGTGCCCGTGGTGATCGGACTGGCGGGCCATCTGCTGAAGGCGAGCTGACGAACTCGTCCGAGAGCGAGAGGAACTAGCGAGAGACCTTGCTGAACCGACTCGACCCATCGCGCGAAATGGCGCGGAAGAGCGGAAGAGCGGAAGAACAGCGCGAGCCGGACGGCTGCGCTCCGAACGTACGAACAGCACGGGGAAATACGGGGGTTGACATGGTGAACGAGCAGAATCTGCTGAACGGATCCGGAGGTCCGGTGGAGTCCGGTACACCGGAGGGTGCAGGAGCAGTGAGGTGGGTGCGGGCCCGCTGGCATCGGCTGAGGCACGGAGCCGGCAGGGACGCGGGAATGTCCACGTCTGAGTACGCGATGGGCACGATCGCGGCGTGTGCCTTCGCTGCGGTGCTCTACAAGGTGGTGACCAGCGGGCCCGTTGCGGCAGCGCTGCAATCGGTGGTCGAGAAGGCGCTCCATGCGAAGTTCTGACGCCCGTGGGAGGCGGGCCGAAAGCGATACGGGTGGGAGGTGGTCTGCCGACCAGGGATCCGTCTCGGCCGAGGCAGCGGTGGTGATTCCGGCGCTGGTGCTGTTCACGATGGCACTGGTCTGGGCCCTCGCCGCCGCAGCTGCCCAGATTCAGTGCATCGACGCGGCACGGATCGGTGCGCGGGCAGCCGCCCGGTCGGAGCCGGGGGCTGCGGCCCTCGCCGCCGCCCGGTCGGCGGCCCCACGCGGCGCCCGCGTCACGCTCGGCCGCGCCGGGGACCTCTGGCAGGTTCGGGTGGAAGCGCCGACGCCGGGGCCCGGCCCCCTCGCCCTGACGCTCAAGGCCGAGGCGGCCGCGTTCGACGAGGCCGAGGTGGGCGACTCCGGAGACACCGGGGGACAGAGCGGACTCGGTGGCCGCGACGACCCTGCGGGCCCCGCCGGTCCGGACAGCCCCGGCAGTTCGGACCGTCCGGGCAGCCAGGACGCACCCGATGGAGCTGCCAGTCCGAGCGGTCATGGCGAAAATCCGAGTGGGCATGGCGAAAAGCAGGCGCAGCCGGGCCAAACGGCGGTGCGGGTATGAGGAGGGCCGAGGATCAGTTCGACGACCGGGGTTCGGCGACGGTGTGGGTGGCCATGGCGATGACTTCCCTCTGTGTGGTCTTCGCAGCCCTGCTGGTGATGGGGCAGGGTGTGGCGGCCCGTCACCGGGCCGGTGGCGCCGCCGACCTGGCGGCTCTGGCAGCTGCCGACCGCGCGCTGCAGGGGCAGGCCACGGCGTGCGCCGCGGCGGTCCGGGTGGCCGGAGCGCAAGGGGCCAGGGTGGTGCGGTGCGGGGTGCGGGACGAGATCGCCGATGTGACGGCGGAGGCGCGGTTCGGTCCGTACACGCCGAAGGTCAGAGCCCGGGCCGGTCCTCCGGAGGATTCCCCCGTTCGGGCGAATCGCCGCCAGGAGCTTCCCGGAGGAGTTCCGTGAGGAGGCGTACGGCGCCGCGTTTGTGCAGGGGGTCGTTGCCGTTGCCGCATTTCGGGGACTGGATGCAGGAGGGGCAGCCCGCATCGCATTCGCAGGAGGCGATGGCCTCCCGGGTCGCGGTGAGCCATTCGCGGGCCGTGTGGAAGGCCCGCTCGGCGAAGCCGGCCCCGCCGGGGTGGCCGTCGTACACGAAGACCGTCGGGAGCAGGGTGTCCGGGTGCAGCGGGATGGAGACGCCCCCGATGTCCCAGCGGTCGCAGGTGGCGAAGAGCGGCAGCATGCCGATGGAGGCGTGTTCCGCGGCGTGCAGGGCGCCCGCCAGCTGTTCGGGGTTGATCCGGGCGGCATCGAGCTGGTCCTCGGTGACCGTCCACCACACGGCCCGGGTGCGCAGGGTGCGGGGCGGAAGGTCGAGCTTCGTCTCACCGAGCACCTCCCCGGTGATGAGTCTGCGACGTAGGAAGGAGACGACCTGGTTGGTGACCTCGACAGATCCGTAGCAGAGCCGTCCGGTGCCCCACGGGATCTCGGTGTCGGTCTCCAGGACGGCGATGGCGGTGGTGTCCCGTGCGGTGGTCGAGTACGGCGGGGCGGCCTCCTCGACCAGGGCGGCAGAATCCTCCAGATCCAGGTGCTTCACCACGTAGGTGCGCCCCTGGTGGAGGTGGACGGCGCCCTCGTGGACGGTGGTGTGGGAGGAGGCTTCGTCGACCGTGCCGAGCAGCCGCCCCGTTCCCGCCTCGACGATCTGGACGGGACGGCCGCCCTCACCGCGGATGTCGGTCAGGTCCGCTGCCCGCTCCCGGCGCGTCCAGTACCAGGATCCGCCCCGCCGGCGCAGCAGTTTCGCGGTCTCCAGCTGCGGCATCAGCCCGGCGGTCGCCGGGCCGAAGAGTTCCAGATCGGTAGCGGTCAGCGGCAGTTCCGCCGCGGCCGCGCACAGATGGGGGGCGAGGACATACGGATTGTCCGGGTCCAGGACGGTGGACTCCACGGGCCGCTGGAAGAGGGCATCGGGATGGTGGACGAGGTAGGTGTCCAGCGGATCGTCGCGGGCCACCAGGACGGCGAGGGCGCCCCCGCCCGAGCGGCCGGCCCGGCCCGCCTGTTGCCAGAGGGAGGCCCGGGTGCCGGGGTAGCCGGCGATGACGACCGCGTCCAGCCCCGAGACGTCGATGCCGAGTTCCAGGGCGGTGGTGGCGGCGAGGCCGAGCAGTTCGCCGGAGTGCAGGGCGGCTTCGATGGCACGGCGCTCCTCCGGGAGATAGCCGCCCCGGTAGGCCGCGACCCTGGAGACCAGGGAGCGGTCGACCTCGGCAAGACGCTCCTGGGCGATGACGGAGATCAGCTCCGCGCCGCGCCTGGACCGTACGAAGGCGACCGAGCGGACGCCCTGCACGGTGAGATCGGTGAGGAGGTCGGCGGTCTCGGCGGTGGCGGTACGGCGTACGGGGGCGCCCTGCTCGCCGTGGAGTTCGGTGAGCGGCGGCTCCCAGAGGGCGAAGACCAGTTCGCCACGCGGAGAGGCATCGTCGGCCACCTCGCGCACGGGGAGCCCGGTGAGGCGTCCGGCGGTCACGGCGGGCTCCGCCGCGGTCGCGGAGGCGAGCAGGAAGACGGGGTCGGAGCCGTAACGGGCACAGAGGCGGCGCAGCCTGCGTACCACCTGGGCCACGTGGGAGCCGAAGACGCCCCGGTAGGTGTGGCACTCGTCGATGACCACGTACCGCAGAGCACGCAGGAAGGAGGCCCAGCGCGGGTGGGAGGGCAGGATCCCGCGGTGCAGCATGTCCGGATTGGTGAGGACGTAGTTGGCGAACTGACGTACCCATTCGCGCTCTTCGACGGGTGTGTCCCCGTCGTACACGGCTGGTCTGATGCCGTGGCCGAGCGGTGCGGCCAGCTCCCGGAAGGAGCGGCGCTGGTCGGCAGCGAGGGCCTTGGTGGGGGCGAGGTAGAGGGCGGTGGCGCCCCGGCCGTTGGGCGCCTCCGAGCCGTCCAGGAGAGCCGAGAGCACCGGCGCGAGGTAGGCGAGCGACTTGCCCGAAGCGGTGCCCGTGGCAATGATCACAGACTCGCCGTCGAGCGCGTGCTCGGCAGCTGTGGCCTGATGGGCCCATGGATGTTCGATGCCCTGTGCCTGAATGGCCGCAATCACTTCCGGTCGGATGCGATCGGGCCAGACGGCATGGCGCCCCGCACGTGGGGGCAGGTGCTCCGTATGAGTGATGCGCGAAGCCCGGCTCTGCCCTGCGGAGAGACGCTCGAGTATCTGCCGCGGACCGGGTCGTGCACCCGTGTCCCCGGTGGGTCGCCTGGGGCGGTGATTCTTGGCCATCGGTACCGAGTGTGTCACCGGCATGACGGACAATGGGCTCAAGGCGTCGTGCATGCCTGCTGGTAAGTGATTGAATGCCATCGCGGCTGGCGATCCGTTCCCCGACTCCGCCGGGGAGACCACGTGGGGCGGCCGCTCGATAGCAAGGTGCTGGAGGATCCGTGGACCTGTCCCTGTCGACTCGCAATGTGTCCGGGCCTGGTGGCGACCGTACGGTCGTCGAGGTCGGTGGCGAGATTGATGTATATACCGCGCCCAAGCTGCGCGAGCAGTTGGTCGAGTTGGTGAACGACGGCAGTTACCACCTGGTCGTCGACATGGAGAGCGTGGACTTCCTCGACTCCACCGGACTCGGCGTGCTCGTTGGCGGCCTGAAGCGTGTGCGTGCCCATGAGGGCTCGCTGCGCCTGGTCTGCAACCAGGAGCGCATTCTCAAGATCTTCCGTATCACCGGTCTGACCAAGGTGTTCCCGATCCACACC
Organism: Streptomyces sp. NPDC059398; assembly: GCF_042751845.1. Taxonomy (NCBI): domain Bacteria; kingdom Bacillati; phylum Actinomycetota; class Actinomycetes; order Kitasatosporales; family Streptomycetaceae; genus Streptomyces; species Streptomyces sp. NPDC059398. The sequence goes on from NZ_JBHYWP010000042.1 coordinate 27,377, forward strand.
ACGGTCGATGAAGCCGTCGCGGCAAACGACTGACGGCTCCGGAGGAAGAACGCAGGGGTACCGGGCTCCCAGCCCGGTCCCCCCGAGAAGCACGCCCGTACGTCTGAGGGGGATCGCATGGCCACCGTTGAACTCCGTTTCAGCGCCCAGCCCGAACATGTGAGGACGGCTCGCCTGGTGGCGGCCGCCGTGGCACGCCGGGCCGGGGTCGATGAGGCCGTGCTGGACGAAGTGAGACTCGCGGTCGGCGAGGCTTGTTCCCGTGCGGTGGGACTCCACCGCGGCAATGGCATCGCGGCTCCCGTCCGTGTCGTACTGATCGAGGAGGAGAAGTCCTTCTCGATCGAGGTCGGGGACGAGATGCCCAGTACGGGCGGTGCGGCCTCCCCGGGTTCCGGGGCGTCCGCCGCTCCGGCCGTGGGGGGCGCCGGTGCCTCCGCCGACGGTGAGGACGAGATGGGCCTCGCGGTCATCAGCGGGCTCGTCGACGATGTGGAGGTCACCTCCGGCGAGGCCGGGGGCGTCATCCGGATGACATGGCCGACGACGTCGGCGCCCGCACTGCCCTGACCCATCCCTGGTTTCCGGTGCACCCGTTCCCTGCGTGGGGCCCGGTCAGAATCCTGCCCCCTGAGGCGGGGACCGTCTCCCCGATGAGGGGACCGTCTCCCTGCGGGGCCTGTGCCGGCAGCGAGGCCCGCTGCTACGACGTGGTCCGTCCCTGCGGGGGCCTCACCTGGTGACGAGCCCCGATCTCCCCGCCTTTTGATCGGCCCTGCTGAGCAGGGCCTTTTTGTTTTTCTTGATCCTTGTGTTGTATTTCATCCTGCGGCAGCTGTCCCGCCGAATGCCTCTGCCCCATTACTCTCCATTTATGCGCCAAGGCAGGTTTATTCGGGCAGGTGTCAATTCTGTTTACCACGCCCTTTTTTGATCAGGTCCCGCTCCCTACAATCCGTCCACATCTTGAGCTTTGAGCGTCAAGGAGGACGAATGGCGGGGCTCTTCAACCCACAGCAGTCCGAACACTCCACAACCCTCGCAGCCGCGGTACTCACCGACGGCAACCGGATCATCGTGATCGTCATCGCCGTGGTGGCGCTAGCGGCCCTGCTCGTCGCCCAGCTGCTGGTACGTCAGGTACTGGCCGCCGGTGAGGGCAGCGAATCCATGAAACAGATCGCGGCAGCCGTACAGGAAGGCGCGAATGCCTATCTGGGCAGGCAGTTGCGCACACTCGGCGCCTTTGCCGTCGTCGTGTTCTTCCTGCTCTTCCTGCTCCCGGCCGACGACTGGTCGCAGCGTGCGGGGCGTTCTGTCTTCTTCCTGGTCGGCGCGCTTTTCTCGGCGACCACCGGATACATCGGCATGCGGCTTGCCGTACGAGCCAATGTGCGCGTAGCGGCAGCCGCCCGGGAAGCAACTCCGGGAGAGGGTGAGCCGGAAAGGGATCTCACCACCGTCTCGCACCGGGCAATGAAGATCGCTTTCCGTACGGGCGGTGTGGTGGGCATGTTCACCGTGGGCCTCGGTCTGCTCGGTGCCTCCTGTGTCGTCCTCGTCTACGCCGCCGACGCGCCCAAGGTGCTGGAGGGCTTCGGTCTGGGTGCCGCGCTGATCGCCATGTTCATGAGGGTCGGTGGCGGCATCTTCACCAAGGCCGCCGATGTCGGCGCCGACCTGGTCGGCAAGGTGGAGCAGGGCATTCCGGAGGACGATCCGCGTAACGCCGCGACCATCGCGGACAACGTGGGGGACAACGTCGGCGACTGCGCGGGCATGGCGGCCGACCTCTTCGAGTCCTATGCCGTCACGCTCGTCGCGGCCCTCATCCTCGGCAGGGCCGCCTTCGGGAACTCCGGACTCGCCTTTCCCCTGATCGTTCCGGCGATCGGTGTGGTCACCGCGATGATCGGTATCTTCGCGGTCGCCCCACGGTGCTCCGACCGCGGCGGGATGTCCGCCATCAACCGCGGATTCTTCATCTCCGCGGTGATCTCCCTGGTCCTGATGGCCGTGGCGGTCTACAGCTATCTGCCCGGTTCCTACCGCGACCTGGACGGAGTGACCGATGCGGCCATCCGGGCGCACGGCGGCGACCCGCGGGTGCTCGCCCTGGTCGCGGTCGCCATCGGTATCGTCCTGGCCGCGCTCATCCAGCAGCTGACCGGGTACTTCACCGAGACCAGCCGCCGTCCGGTCCGGGACATCGGCAAGTCCTCGCTCACCGGCGCCGCGACCGTGGTGCTCGCGGGTGTCGCCATCGGGCTCGAATCCGCCGTCTACACCGCGCTGCTCATCGGGCTCGGTGTGTACGGGGCGTTCCTGCTCGGCGGTACGTCGATCATGCTCGCTCTCTTCGCGGTGGCCCTGGCGGGCACCGGGCTGCTCACCACCGTCGGTGTCATCGTCGCCATGGACACCTTCGGGCCGGTCTCCGACAACGCCCAGGGCATCGCGGAGATGTCCGGTGACGTCGAAGGCGCGGGGGCCCAGGTGCTCACCGATCTCGACGCGGTCGGCAACACCACCAAGGCCATCACCAAGGGCATCGCCATCGCGACGGCGGTGCTCGCCGCCTCGGCGCTCTTCGGTTCGTACCGTGACGCGCTGGCCACCGCCGTCGACGACGTACATGCCAAGGCGGGCGAACTCGGACTGAGCATGGACATCTCCCAGCCCAACAACCTGGTGGGTCTGATGTTCGGCGCCGCGGTCGTCTTCCTCTTCTCCGGGCTCGCCGTCAACGCGGTCTCACGCTCGGCCGGTTCCGTGGTCTACGAGGTCAGGCGGCAGTTCCGCGAGCACCCGGGGATCATGGACCACACGGAGAAACCCGAGTACGGCCGGGTGGTCGACATCTGCACCAAGGACGCCCTGCGCGAGCTGACCACGCCGGGCCTGCTCGCCGTGATGGCGCCCATCGCGGTGGGTTTCACCCTCGGGGTGGGCGCACTCGGCTCGTTCCTGGCAGGCGCGATCGGGGCCGGCACCCTGATGGCGGTCTTCCTGGCCAACTCCGGTGGGGCGTGGGACAACGCCAAGAAGCTGGTCGAGGACGGCCACCACGGCGGCAAGGGCAGTGACGCCCATGCGGCGACCGTCATCGGTGACACGGTCGGCGACCCGTTCAAGGACACCGCGGGCCCCGCGATCAATCCGCTGCTCAAGGTGATGAATCTGGTGGCGCTGCTGATCGCGCCCGCGGTGGTGAAGTTCAGCTACGGCGACCATGCCAGCGCTCCGGTGCGTGCCGTGGTGGCCGCGGTCGCCCTCGTGGTCATCGTCGCCGCGGTGTACGTGTCGAAGCGGCGCGGAATCTCCGTGGACGGCGACGGCGAGGCGGTCGGGGCCGGTGAAGGAGTGGGGTCGGCGGTGTCCGCCCAGGACACTCTCTGATCCGGTCACTGATCCGGTCATTTCGGTAATGCGCCATCAGGCGGGGGTCCGGCAGGCCGTGCTGACGGCCTGTCCGGCCCTCGCCGTATGCCGGCGCGGGTTGCTGCGCCCGTGAGCCTTGTCTCTCCCGTCCCGCTTGGTGCAAATGGCTGCAATACGGTCAAAAACGGTCGTACGACACGCGAATGTCGCCCACTTGGCGTGTATGTTCCGGGGCCGAGAGCCTTGGAAGGGACCAATCCGGTGAACAAGAAGCTTGCTGCCGCACTGTCCGGCGGTGCGGTACTGGTACTGGCGTTGTCGGGCTGCAGCGACAACAGCAGCAACAAGACGGACGACTGGGCCAAGTCGCTCTGCGGCGACATCGGGCCCCAGCTGACGAAGATCAACAAGGCCAACCAGCAGATCACCGCGGTGGCGGCGGACGGCAAGCCCGCAGACATCCAGAAGGCGGACTCGGCCGCGTTCCAGGATCTGTCCTCGGCCGACGCGGCCATCGCCGCGGGCCTCAAGAAGGCAGGACCGCCGCCCGGTGACGACGGGAAGAAGATCCAGCAGGACGCCATCGCCGAGCTGAACACCAACTCGAAGGCGTACGCCGATCTGAAGAAGCAGGTCGACGCGTTGGACGTCAAGGACCAGCAGAAGTTCTCGGACGGTCTCAAGAGCATCGGCGAGAACATGAAGAAGATCAACGAGACCGCCTACAAGAAGCTCTTCTCCGGAGACACGGGCAAGGCGCTGCTCAACCAGGACAAGTGCAAGGTCGCGACCTCCTCGCCGTCCCCCACCGTCGCGCCCTCCAAGGCATAGCGCAGCGGAGGCCGGACAGCCGGCCTGAGACCGCCGATGACTGACACCCCGACCGCTCGCGGGCTTCTTTCACCGGCGGTTTTGCGCTGTTCGCCGCGCTCGGTGCGGGCGTTGTCAGTGGGAGCGGCCACAATGGGCGGGTGAGTACGACCAGTCTTCCCGCGCCCGACCACTCGCCCCTCATCCGCGAGGCTCTGCTCGCCGCCGCCTTCACCGCGGACGGTCTGCTCGACCTGCTCGGCGCGCCCGCGTACGCCGCGCTGGCCCGCAGCGAGACGGTGCCTGCCCTGCGGGCCACCCGAGGCCGTGCACCGCTGGAGACACTGGTGCGCCTCTTCCTGCTCCAGCAGCCCGTCCCCGCCGAGCAGGTCGCGTCCGTGCTGCCGTTGGAGGAGTGCGTCGCCGACGGCTGGCTGGCGCGCGCGGACGACGGCGTACGGGCGACGGTGGACGTCAGGCCGTACGGCGGCCCGGAGGGGCAGGACTGGTTCATCGTCTCGGATCCGGGGTGCGGGGTCGGCGGTGCGGGCGGCATCGGCAGCCATGACGAGGGCGTGGTGCTGGGGGTCGGCGGGGCGTCCACCACGCTCGCCGGGATCACCGTTCGTACGCCTGTCGGGCGGGCGCTCGACCTCGGTACCGGCTCCGGTATCCAGGCTCTGCACGCCGCGCAGCACGCCACGGCGGTCACCGCCACCGACCTCAATCCCCGGGCGCTCGCCTTCACCCGGCTCACCCTCGCGCTCTCAGGGGCGCCCGCGGCCGATCTCCGTGAGGGCTCGCTCTTCGCACCGGTGGCCGGTGAGACGTACGACCTGATCGTCTCCAATCCGCCCTTCGTCATCTCCCCCGGGGCCAGGCTGACCTACCGGGACGGCGGGATGGGCGGGGACGACCTCTGCCGCTCGCTCGTCTCGGAGGCGGGCGACCGGCTGAACGAGGGGGGATACGCGCAGTTCCTGGCCAACTGGCAGCACGTGGAGGGCGAGGAGTGGCAGGAGCGGCTGCGCTCCTGGGTGCCGCGCGGCTGCGACGCGTGGATCGTGCAGCGCGAGGTGCAGGACATCACGCAGTACGCGGAGTTGTGGCTGCGGGACAGCGGTGACCACCGCACCGACCCGGATGTCTATGCCGAGCGGTACGAGGCGTGGCTCGACGAGTTCGACGCCCGGCGGACCAAGGCTGTCGGCTTCGGCTGGATCACGCTGCACAAGTCGGGGTCCGACCGTCCGTCGGTCGTGGTGGAGGAGTGGCCGCACCCGGTGGAGCAGCCGCTCGGCGAGACCGTACGGGCGCACTTCGAGCGCCGGAGCTATCTGCGCGACCACGACGACGCAGCGCTGCTCGCCGACCGCTTCAGGCTCGCGCCCGAGGTGGTGCAGGAGCAGGTCGGCATGCCGGGCGCCGAGGACCCCGAGCATGTGATCCTCCGGCAGAACCGCGGAATGCGCAGGGCCACCAAGGTCGACACGGTGGGCGCGGGCTTCGCGGGAGTGTGTGACGGGACACTCTCGGCCGGGCAGATCCTCGACGCCATCGCCCAGTTGCTCGGCGAGGACCCGGTGGTGCTCAGGGACCGCACCCCGCAGTCCATCCGGCTGCTGGTCGAGGAGGGCTTCCTCGACCCGGTGGGGCCCGGCGCTTCCGTCTGACGTCGGGTCGTGTCCTGCCGGCGTTCACCGGTGACCACAGATGTCCGCCGGTGCCCGCTAGGCCCCTTGATGTGCCCGCTTCTGTCCTCCTGTGGCCGGCCCCGGTGCGCACGCCGTTCACCCGTTGTTCGCGCCGGTGTCGTCCTGGGGTGCCAGCCTCACCGTTCTGGAACTCGGGGCTCGGGGACGGGACGGTACGGACATGGAGAGCGCGCCCGCGGTCTTCGTCGGCACGGCATTCGCACTGTTCGGGGGTGCGCTGCTGCTGTGGACCGGCGCGCGGACGTTCCGCCGCGCCCCGGTCGTGGAGGGGGTGAGCCCTACGCGCGCCCTCGCTCTGGCGGTGGCGTTCGGTGTGGTCTCCCTGACCCTCGGAGTGTGGTGCTTCACCCGCCTCTGATGCGCCTCCGACCTGGCCTTGGACACGGCTTCCGACCTGGCATCGGAAACCGCCTCCTGACCACTCGCCTCCTGACCACTCGCCCGAAACGGTCTCCGGAGCCCCCGCCCGTACGTCCTCCGCCACCGCTCCCGGAAGCAGCCGCACCCACCTCCGGAGGGGCGGCGTACCGGCTTCCGGAACCACGCGCACCGGCGCATGGGCGTACGCGGGCCCCGTGCACCGGCCCGCCCTCAGGACCGCCGGAGTGCGGGCCGTGCGGGCGTCCCCGAGGGGGTGCGGGCAGGGCCCCGGGGAGGGCAGTGGGCCGATCCGGGCGGCAGAAATGGCGGTAGTCGGGTTACCGTTCCAGTGGCCGTTGCGGGCTTTCGCCGTTTGACACGGGGACGGGATGTACCGTCACACTCCGCAGCGAGCATGACCACCGAGTGCCGACCGGAGAGAAGAGCCACGTTGTCCCCGACCAGCGAGACCGCACACGGCGGCCGCCGACTCGTCATTGTCGAGTCGCCCGCCAAGGCGAAGACGATCAAGGGCTACCTCGGCCCGGGTTATGTCGTCGAGGCAAGCGTCGGGCACATCCGTGACCTCCCGAACGGTGCCGCTGAGGTACCCGACAAGTACACCGGCGAGGTGCGCCGCCTCGGAGTGGACGTCAACAACGACTTCCAGCCCATCTACGTCGTCAACTCCGACAAGAAGTCGCAGGTCAAAAAGCTCAAAGAGCTCCTCGCGGAGTCCGACGAACTCTTCCTCGCCACCGATGAGGACCGCGAGGGCGAAGCCATCGCGTGGCACCTCCAGGAGGTCCTGAAGCCCAAGGTCCCGGTCCACCGGATGGTCTTCCACGAGATCACCAAGGAAGCGATCAGGGCCGCCGTCGCCAACCCGCGCGAGCTCAACAAGCGCATGGTCGACGCGCAGGAGACCCGACGGATCCTCGACCGTCTCTACGGCTACGAGGTCTCCCCGGTCCTGTGGAAGAAGGTCATGCCGCGCCTCTCGGCCGGCCGCGTGCAGTCCGTCGCCACCCGCCTGGTGGTCGAACGGGAACGCGAACGCATCGCTTTCCGTTCTGCTGAGTACTGGGACCTCACCGGTACGTTCTCCACCGGCCGCCAGGGCGACGCCTCCGACCCGTCGACCCTCGTGGCCAGGCTGAACTCGGTGGACGGCCGCCGGGTCGCCCAGGGCCGTGACTTCAACTCCACGGGACAGCTCAAGAGCGACGTCCTGCACCTCGACGAGGCGAACGCCCGTGCGCTCGCCGCCGCGCTGGCCGACTCCGCCTACGCCGTGCGCTCGGTCGAGTCCAAGCCGTACCGCCGCTCGCCGTACGCCCCGTTCCGTACGACGACCCTCCAGCAGGAGGCCAGCCGCAAGCTGGGGTTCGGTGCGAAGTCGACCATGCAGGTGGCCCAGAAGCTGTATGAGAACGGCTTCATCACCTATATGCGTACGGACTCCACCACCCTCTCGGACACCGCGGTCGGGGCCGCCCGCGCCCAGGTCACGCAGTTGTACGGCAGCGACTATCTGCCGGACAAGCCGCGTACGTACGCCGGGAAGGTCAAGAACGCCCAGGAGGCGCACGAGGCGATCCGCCCCTCGGGCGACCGGTTCCGTACGCCTGCCGAGACCGGTCTCTCCGGCGACCAGTTCCGGCTGTACGAGCTGATCTGGAAGCGGACCGTCGCCTCCCAGATGAAGGACGCGGTCGGCAACTCGGTCACCGTCAAGATCGCGGGGACCTCCTCCGACGGCCGGGTCGCCGAGTTCTCGGCCTCCGGCAAGACGATCACCTTCCACGGCTTCATGAAGGCGTACGTCGAAGGCGCCGACGACCCGAACGCCGAGCTGGACGACCGTGAACGCAGGCTGCCGCAGGTCGCCGAGGGTGACGCGCTCTCCGCCCAGGAGATGACGGTCGACGGCCACTCCACCAAGCCGCCGGCCCGCTACACCGAGGCCTCGCTGGTCAAGGAGCTGGAAGAGCGCGAGATCGGCCGTCCCTCGACCTATGCGTCGATCATCGGCACGATCCTCGACCGCGGCTACGTCTTCAAGAAGGGCACCGCGCTGGTCCCCTCCTTCCTCTCCTTCGCCGTGGTCAACCTGCTGGAGAAGCACTTCGGGCGGCTCGTCGACTACGACTTCACCGCACGGATGGAGGACGACCTCGACGGCATCGCGCGGGGCGAGGCCAAGTCCGTGCCGTGGCTGAAGCGCTTCTACTTCGGCGAGGGCGAGGGCGAGGGCGACGCCGACCCGAGCACCGGCACCGCGGCCGCCGCGGGGAACGGCGACGGCGACCACCTGGGCGGGCTCAAGGAGCTCGTCACGGACCTCGGGGCCATCGACGCCCGGGAGATCTCGTCCTTCCCGGTCGGCGACGACATCGTGCTGCGCGTCGGCCGGTACGGCCCGTACATCGAGCGCGGCGAGAAGGACTCGGAGAACCACCAGCGCGCCGACGTCCCCGACGACATGGCGCCCGACGAGCTGACCGTCGAGTACGCCGAGGAGCTGCTCGCCAAGCCGAGCGGCGACTTCGAGCTGGGCACCGACCCCGAGTCGGGCCACCAGATCGTGGCGAAGGACGGCCGGTACGGCCCGTACGTCACGGAGGTCCTCCCCGAGGGCACCCCGAAGACCGGCAAGAACGCGGTGAAGCCGCGGACCGCCTCGCTCTTCAAGTCGATGTCGCTCGACACGGTCACCCTGGCCGATGCGCTCAAGCTGATGTCGCTGCCCCGGGTGGTCGGCACGGACGCCGAGGGCGTCGAGATCACCGCGCAGAACGGCCGGTACGGCCCGTACCTGAAGAAGGGCACCGACTCGCGCTCCCTGGAGACCGAGGACCAGCTCTTCGCCATCACGCTCGACGAGGCGCTGGCGATCTACGCCCAGCCCAAGCAGCGCGGGCGGGCCGCCGCCAAGCCGCCGCTCAAGGAGCTGGGCACGGACCCGGTCAGTGAGCGCCCTGTCGTCGTGAAGGACGGCCGGTTCGGCGCGTATGTCACGGACGGCGAGACGAACGCGACGCTGCGGACCGCCGACAGCGTCGAGGACATCACGCCGGAGCGCGGTTACGAACTGCTCGCCGAGAAGCGTGCCAAGGGCCCGGCGAAGAAGAAGACGGCCAAGAAGGCTCCGGCCAAGAAGTCGGCGGCGAAGAAGACGGCGGCCAAGAAGACCACGACGGCCGCGAAGAAGACGGCATCGAAGACCACGACGAAGAAGACGGCGTCGAAGACCGCGGCGAAGAAGGCTCCTGCCAAGAAGGCCGCTGCCCAGCAGACGGGCGCATCCGCAGCCGGCGACGAGTAGCACCGGAGCGGACTCGTCGGCCCACCGCTGACCCCGGTTCCGCGCCCGTGGTGTGGAGCCCGCGGGTCGGCCGGCTGGGCCGGGCGCACGGTGAACCGGTGTGCTGTACACCGGAGTCCGCCCCGCCGGGGTCCTGGTGCGGGTGAGCCGGGTGAGATCGAACGGCCGGTACGGCGCGTCCCCGAGGGGCGCGGCGTACCGGCCGCCCAAATGTTCGGGGGGCCCGCCAGGGACCTGACCCTTCCGGATAGGCTGGTCGGATGACGCGAGCCGAGCAGCCAACGGTCGTGAGCCCCACCTCCGACGAACTAGCCGCAGACTCACGCGAGCGCGCCGTCCGAGCTTTGTTGCGTATCCCCCCGCTCCGGCGGTTGTGGAGCGCCCAGCTCGTCGGCAATATCGGCGACACCCTCGCCCTACTCGTGCTGCTGCTTCTTTCGTTGCAGGCGGCGGTCGCGCAGGAATCCTTCGGGGGCGGGTACCGCGGTGCCGCCTTCGCCGTAGCCGCCGTATTCGGCGCGCGGGCCCTTGCCACCTTGCTCTTCGGGGCCGTACTGCTCGGCCCGGTCGCCGCGCTCACGGCGCCGAACGGGCCGCTGGACCGCCGCTGGACCATGATCGGCGCGGACGGCCTGCGGGTCGCCCTGCTGATCATCGCCCCGCTGTGGGTCAACTGGACGCCGGCCAACGCGCCCGCCGCCCTGCTGGCCACGGTCTTCGTCGTGGGCGTCGCCGAGCGGTTCTGGACGGTCGCCAAGGAGAGCACCGCACCCGCGCTGCTGCCGAAGCCGCCGCCCGAGAGCGTCGCGGTGCGGGGTCTGCCCGACCATCTCGAAGCGCTGCGCAGGCTCTCGCTGCGTACCGCCTTCCTCGCGATTCCGGCGGCCGCCGCCGTACTGCTGGTCGCCACGCTGATCAGCAAGCTGCTCGGATCGGGCATCGACTGGTTTTCCCTGCACCAGGCCGCGCTCGGCTCCTACGCCGCTGCCGGTCTCTTCGCCGCGTCCGTTTCGACGCTGTACTTCCTCGAACTGCCCGACGGCCAGACGCCGCGCGCCCGTTCCCCGCTGGAGGGACTGCGCCGCCCCGCGGGCCCCAACGGCCCCGACAAGGGCCGCACGGGCAGCGTCCCGCTGCTGATCCTGGCGGCCGCAGCCGTCGCCGGAGCCATCGCTTCCGCCACGGCCGTCGCCGTACTGGACGCCATCGACCTGGACGGCGGGCCGGTCGCCTTCGCGCTGCTCGTCCTCGTCCTCATCGCGGGCACGGCCGCCGGTATCCGAACGGCCCCCAAGACCCTCCCGGGTCTCTCGCGCCGCAGGCTGCTCGCCCTGGCGATCACTCTGACCGGTGTGGCGCTGCTGGTGATGGGGCTCGTCCCGGACACCGCGACCGTCGTGCTGATCGCGGCACTCGCCGGCTGGTCGGCCGGTGTCGCGGCGCACACCGCGCACACGCTGGTCGACCAGGAGACCGAGGACAGCAGGCGGGCCCGGACCACCGGGCACCTGCAGGCGGTCGTGCGGGTCGCCGTCGCGCTCGGAGCGATCGTGGCACCGCTGGTCGCCGCCCTGATCGGGCCGCACCACCTCGGCAACGGCAGCTTCGTCTTCGCCCACGGCGGGGCCGCCTTCACGCTGATGCTCGTCGGTGCGCTGCTGCTGCCGGTGGGCGCTCTGGTCCTGGTCAAGGCGGACGACCGTACGGGCGTACCGCTGCGCCACGATCTGCGCGACGCCCTGCGCGGCGGCGCCGACCCTGTCCAGGCCCCCGCAGCGAACGGCTTCTTCCTCGCCCTCGAAGGGGGCGACGGGGCCGGCAAGTCCACCCAGGTCGAGGCGCTCGCGGAGTGGATCCGCGCCAAGGGCCACGAGGTCGTCGTCACCCGCGAACCGGGTGCGACACCGGTCGGCAAGCGGCTGCGTTCGATCCTGCTGGACGTGGCGTCGGCCGGTCTCTCCAACCGCGCGGAGGCGCTGCTGTACGCCGCGGACCGCGCCGAACACATCGACTCGGTCGTCCTGCCCGCCCTGGAGCGCGGCGCGATCGTCATCTCCGACCGCTACATCGACTCGTCGGTGGCCTACCAGGGCGCGGGCCGTGAGCTGGCGCCGACCGAGATCGGCCGTATCAACCGCTGGGCGACCGGTGGTCTCGTACCGCATCTGACGGTGCTGCTCGACGTCTCACCCGAGGCCGCGCGTGAGCGCTTCACGGAGGCGCCCGATCGGCTGGAGTCCGAGCCGGCCGAGTTCCACCAGCGGGTACGGGCCGGGTTCCTGACGCTGGCCGCCGCCGACCCCGGTCGCTACCTGGTGGTGGACGGGGCGCAGGAGCCGGACGCGATCACCACGGTCGTACGCCACCGTCTCGACCAGCTGCTGCCGCTCTCCGAAGCCGAGATCAAGGCTCAGGAGGAGGCGCGGAAGGCGGCCGAGGAGGAGGCCCGCAGGAAGGCCGAGGAGGAAGCGGCCCGCAAGGCGGAGGAGGAGCGGCTGGAGCGGGAGCGCCAGGCGCAGCTCGCCAAGCTCCGGGCCGAGGAGGAGGAGCGCAAGCGCCGCGAGCTCGAAGAGGCGCGGCGGCGCGAGGAGGAGCGCCAGGCCGAGGAGGCACGCCGTCAGGCCGAGGAGGCCAGGCGGCTCGCCGAGGAGGAGCGGCTCCGCCGCGAGGCCGAGGAGCAGGCACGGGAGCAGGAGCAGGAGCGGCTCCGCAAGCAGAAGGAAGAGCAGGAGCGGCTCCGCGCGGAGGCCGAGGAGCGCCGCAAGGAGAAGCAGCGCAAGGCGGAGCAGGCGCTGCTGCGGGCCGAGGAGGTCCGCAGGCAGGCCGAGGCGGAGGCCGCCGAGGCGGCACGGACGGCGGCGGCTTCGGCCGACAGCGGGCTGGCGGACGGCGGGCCGTACGGGGAGGGCTCCGGCGACGGGACCCCCGGCGACGGGACCACCGGCTACGCGACCACCGGCCACGCGACCACCGACAGCGGGACCACAGACGGTGGGAGCACCGGCCACGGGACCACCGACAACGAGACGACGGTCGAGACTCGTATGGTGGGCGCCAACGAGGTGACCCAGCCGGTCGAGGTGCGGCCCGCACCGTCGTCGTCCGACTCGGACGAGACCACGGTCATCCCGAAGTTCACGGATGAGCCGGGGGAGAGCGGGGCGTCCGGTACGTCCGGCTCTTCGGGCCACACGGGCAACTCGGGCCACACGGGGTCCTCGCGCGCCGAGCACTCCGGGCAGGCTTCGCCGTCGCAGGGCTCCGCACGTTCCGGCCGGTCGGCGGGTCCTTCGTGGGCCGCGCGGCTGTCCGATCCGGCGGAGCAGCCGGAGTCGTCGGGGCAGACGGAAGGGACGGGTTCCGGTTCGGGTTCCCGGTCCGGGGCTCAGGGCTCCACCGCGGACTCGGAGGAGACCACAGTTCTGCCGCAGGCCCAGCTGCGGGGAGCCACCCCCGCGGACCGGGTGCCTCCGGGGTACTTCCGGGACGAGCACCCCACGCAGACGCAGCAGACGCCTCCGGAGAACGCGAACGAGCGGACGCGTGAGCTGCCGCAGATCGATCCGGACCGCCCGCGCCGCCGCTCGGACTGGGCGGAGGAGACCCCGCTGGACGACCTGCCCACGCTGGCCGACGAACTGCTGGGCTCGGACCGTGAGGACGAGGACCACGACAACAAGGGCAGAGGCCAGGGCAAGGGCCGACGCTGAGGCAGGCACCCCCGCGGGGGCCGCGTAAAAAAAACCCCCACCGGGCCCCCCGGCGGGTGGGGGGGGGCGCGCACCCCCCCCCCCCGCCCCGGGGGCACCCAGGG